>JAESUK010000001.1 GCA_016763095.1 Alphaproteobacteria bacterium | reverse complement strand
TGATCTCGCCGCGATCCTTACAAACTTACAACCACATGACGTTCTCTTCATTGATGAAATTCATCGCTTAAACCCCGCGGTCGAAGAAATTCTCTATCCCGCAATGGAAGATGCAAAACTTGATCTTATCATTGGGGAAGGACCCGCCGCGCGCTCTGTACAAATTGAGCTGCCTCCCTTTACACTAATTGGGGCAACAACAAGAAGCGGACTTCTAACAAACCCACTAAGGGATCGTTTCGGCATACCACTAAGGTTAGAGTTCTACTCACCAGATGAACTCACCGTCATAGTAAAGCGCACAGCAACACTCCTTAATTGTAATATGAGCAACGATGGCGCGTATGAAATTGCAAAACGTTCCAGAGGTACTCCTCGTATAGCAGGTCGCCTCACACGGCGCGTGCGGGACTTTGCTCATAACAAACAACAAGACCTTATTGATGCAAAAGCAGCAGACTCCGCCCTCAAAAAACTAGATGTTGATGACATGGGGCTGGATAGCATGGATCGCATGTACCTTAACTGTATTGTAAAAAACTATGACGGCGGACCCGTTGGAATTGATACGATCGCGGCGGCACTCTCTGAACAACGTGACGTAATCGAAGATGTGGTTGAGCCATATCTTCTGCAAAAAGGAATCCTTCAACGCACTCCGCGCGGACGCTGTATCTCAGCTCTAGGATATAAAGCCTTGGGGCTTACCGCCAAACGTAACACCACAGATCAAGCAAACCTATTATAGAAACCATGAAACACGAACTCCCAATACGCATATATTATGAAGACACCGATGCAGGTGGCATTATGTATCACGCAAGCCATATTCGTTTCTGTGAACGTGGAAGAACCGAGTTTCTTCGTGACGGTGGTTGGACAAACAGCGAAATTGCCGAAACACTTGGGGTTCTATTCGTTGTTCGCCACATGGACGTAAATTATTTAAAGCCATGCTATCTCGATGATATGCTCAAACTCAAAACATCCGTAATAAAAGTAAAAAACACCTCGTTTATTATGAAACACGACCTATATCGTGATGAGGAACTTGTATTTACAATGGATGTCGTTTTAGCCTGTATTACCAAATCAGCTAATCTTGTAAAAATCCCCGAAGATATAAGGAACACCTTGCAAGCAGGGATATAGAATGCTCAAATGCGGTGTATAGGAATCAAACTTTTACGAGGAGATAAGCATGAGCTCATCCACAGCAGTATCATCAGTTCAAAATGCTGTTTTATCAGGAACACATAACCTAGATTTTAGCGTTTTCGGAATGTTTATGCAGGCGGATATCATTGTTAAAATCGTGATCGCAATGCTTATCTTTGCCTCCGTCTGGTCTTGGACAATTATGCTCGCAAAGAAAATTACACTCACAAATTTAAACAGACGAGCAGGGCGCTTTGAAGATGCCTTCTGGTCTGGTGAAGCCCTTGATAAATTGTATGAACGCGTAAAGAAAAGCTCTTCAGACCCACTCTTAAATACATTTGTTGCAGGCATGGATGAATGGAAAACCGCCACATCAACGGGACTTCCATCTTCCCAGCCATTGCAAGCGGGACTTCAACAACGTGTTGAACGTGCCATGTCACTTTCCATTGGACGCGAAATGAATAATCTTGAACGCGGGATGACATTTTTGGCAAGCGTTGGCTCAACAGCAACGTTTATAGGTCTCTTCGGAACTGTATGGGGAATCATGAACAGCTTTACCGCCATTGCAGGCGCAAACAATACATCTCTCGCCGTGGTCGCACCGGGAATTGCTGAAGCTGTATTTGCGACAGCTCTTGGTCTCGTGGCTGCGATTCCTGCTGTGGTTGCCTTCAACGTGTTTTCAACATCTATTAACCGTTATGCGGATCGCTTGGATGCATTTTCATCTGAATTTATGACCATTCTTTCCCGCCACATAGACAGCCGTGAAAATCGCGGAAAAAAGGTGGCTTAACATGGGGGCATCCGTTAACCAAGGATCAGGTAGATCAAGATCAGGACGTAGAACAGGTGCGTACCGACAAATGTCAGAGATAAACGTAACTCCCTTCGTGGATGTTATGTTGGTTCTCCTCATTGTCTTCATGGTAACGGCACCGCTACTTACCGCAGGTGTCGAAGTTAACTTACCAAATGCAGACGCACCCGCCATTGCAGAAAACAATAATAAGCCAATTGAAGTGACCATAAATTCTAATGGAAATGTTTATGTAGGAAAATCACAAGTAAGCCTCAAAAAACTACCTTCACTCCTTAAGTCTGTTGCAGGCGAAAACTTTAAAGAACAAAAAGTCTTTATTCGTGGCGACCAAGACATTGAATACGGAAAAATTATGACAGTTATTAGTATAGTCAACAAAGCGGGCTTTTCAAAAGTAGCCCTCCTCTCAGAACCAGCAAGATAATAAACAACACCAATGGCAGGACCAAGCAGAGAACAATATCAGGCAGGGATGGGAGTTACATTTATGTACTCTCTGCTCTTTCATGTTGTGATCGTTATAATCGCAATCGTTGGTTTACCACATATAAAAACCCGCGAATATATTGCCCCTCAGCCAATTTCTATTGAAATTGCTATGATCGATGATGTCATAAAAACAACAAAGCCACCAAAAGAGATTAAAAAGCCAGAGCCTAAAAAGGACAAAAAACCTATAAAGACTCCACCAAAAGCAGATCAACTTCCCACCCCCAAGAAAGCCGACAAACAACCTAAGGAAATAAAAAAAATTGAGAAGCATGTAGAGAAAAAACCACCTCCGCCCAAAGAATTTATTCTTAAAAAACCAAAGATTAAAAAACCAAAAGAGGTCAAGAAACCAGAACCTAAAAAAGAGGACAAAAGCTTCAATGAACTTATGAGTGCTGTTCTTAAAAACCAAGCTGTTCTTAAAAATCTATCTCCAGAGGAAGAACAATCAGATCCAGAAAACACCCAACAAGGACAGGTGGCAGAAACATGGACAACAAGTGAATTAAGTGCTGTAAGTGAACAAATTGGAGGCTGTTGGAATTTATTACCAGGAGCGCGTGATGCTGATTTACTCACCGTTGAACTAAGGATAAAATCTTTCCCAGACAGAACCGTTAAAAGTGTCGATATAACAGATAAATTTAGATATCAAAACGATCCATTCTTCCGTGCCGCCGCAGACAATGCCGTGCGTGCAATTCGAAATCCAGCATGTAGTCCTTTAAATCTTCCTCCAAACAAGTATGATCTTTGGAAAGATATGATATTCAACTTTGACCCAAGAGGTATGTTCTAATGCGCAACCTAATACTCGTCATTTTCACAATTTCTATGTGTTTATTTTGCTTCACTTCGATAGCAAACGCACAAACAAGAATTGATATTACAACAGCAACGGTTGAACCTATTTCCGTCGCGATTCCTGAATTTGCGACAACATCGCCATCTCAACGTCAAATGGCGCATGACATACCAATGATCATCTCAAATGATTTGATGTCCTCTGGGCTTTTTAGAAAAATTGACAAGAACAGCTATATCCAAGACCCAGCTTCAACTGCGGAAGCCCCTCGCTTTGGCGAATGGCGCTCCATAAATGCCAAGGCACTCGTCTCTGCAAAGCTTATTGATGAAGGCAAAGGAAACACCCGCATTGAATATCGTCTTTGGGATGTTTTCTCACAACGACAATTGAACGGCATGGCATATGTTGCCAATGGATCAAACTGGAGACGTATAGCACATTTAATCTCTGACGATATTTATCAGCGTATGACAGGGGAGAATGGCTATTTTGATTCTCGTATTGTTTACATTGCCGAAACAGGCTCCATGCGGCAAAAAACCAAACGCTTGGCGATCATGGACTTGGACGGAGCAAATCATAAATATCTTACAAGTGGGAAAGAGCTTGTACTTACACCACGCTTTTCTCCAAACGAACAAATGATTACCTATCTTTCCTATAAAAATGGAAAGCCTCGCGTCTATCTTTATAACTTACAAACAGGTCGCCAAACCATACTCGGTGACTTTCCTGGTATGACGTTTGCTCCACGCTTTTCTCCTGATGGAGAAAAAGTGACCATGAGTATGGCGAAAGGCGGAAACTCTGATATTTACGAGTTAAACCTCAAAACCAACAGAGCGCGCCGTATTACCAGAAACTCTGGAATTGATACAAGCCCAACCTACTCACCAAATGGCTCAAAAATTGTCTTTGAATCTGACCGCGGTGGTTCACAACAACTCTACATCATTGAAACACATGGAGATTCAGCCAAACGTATCAGCTTTGGAAAGGGACGTTACGCGAACCCTGTTTGGTCACCCCGTGGCGACCTCATCGCCTTTACAAAGATGTTAAAAGGAAAATTCTATATTGGTGTAATGAAGCCTGATGGATCAGGCGAGCGTTTGATAACAACTGCCTACCATGTAGAGGGTCCTACATGGGCTCCAAACGGGCGTTATTTGTCATACTTTAAAGAAGTACCACAAGGTAAACGTCGCATTGCAAAACTCTACGCAATTGATCTAACTGGGTACCACGAATGGCAGCTAAAAACCCCTCATGATGGCTCTGATCCTGCATGGTCACCATTGCACGGACAATAAAACCCACAACACAAAATATCTTATGAAAACACACTTGAACTGCAGATAATTTCTGCTAAACACATGCGTGAATCAATCACAGATAACATAATACAAAAATCACAAAAAGGACGTCCAGGATAATGATCACCCCAAGAATGGTTAAAGCCCTCGCAACACTAAGTATTACCTCACTTTTTGCAGGGTGTGCCATGAACGATATGGTGGATGCACGATTAACTTTCACCGAGCCAGTTTCTCGTACAGACGGCACAGCACTAAAATATGGAGAAATAAAATCCTACACACTTACAGGGGCAATTGCCGACTATATCATTGATCACGAAGACCCAAGAAACCAGCAAGAAAAATACGGCGACCTTCTACTCGATTATAGAGCAGATAACTACCAAGTAGATCCAAATACAGACATCGCCACATTAAAAAATATAGGAATAGGTGGATCAACATACAATCTATACTCGCCTGCAAATGAATCGCCTCAAAAGAAATTCGGTATTTCTGGAATGGGTAACGTGCTCTCCTTCAATAACGTGGACAATATTCTATTATCTGAAAATTCCATCACATCATCGGAATTCAACGAAAACGATGGCTTCACCGTATATTTATCTGGATACTTAACATGCAATGCAAGCGATCTCTCACCAGGTCCAAACCTTGATAATATTTTTCAAATAGGAACTGACAGTGGGGCACACTCAAACCGTGCACCTGTTGTCATCTCTCAACATGCAAGCGATCCAGAATCTATTCTTGCACGCTCAGCGGGGAAGGGCGGAAGCGCTGACTACCAAGATGCAGGCTGTAACACACCCTTCGTAATTATTCATAGATCAGAAGGAAATGG
>JAESUK010000071.1 GCA_016763095.1 Alphaproteobacteria bacterium | reverse complement strand
GTTTGGCGGCAATGATATAAGCCCCATCCTTGGGGACGTGTTCTTTACCAATGACCTCATAAGAAAGCCCGAGTACGTACTTTTCAAGAAAGGCGACATAGTGAAAATAGAGGTTTAGTGTCTTTATATATAGTCTCTGTGGAAGTAGCACTGTTGGCACGTACAGGACGCATAAGATGGCTGTTGAGCCATAGTACAAAACGTTAAATAGGATTGAGCGAATTACATTATGCATTTTATTATTTGGTCACAATTTTAAGTGAGCTCCAAGTATATATAAGTTTGTTGTATTCTTCGAACATCAAATTCCAAAACTCACGTTTGTCAGGGGATAGGCGTTCCATTTTCACTGGGTATTTATGTATCGTGTATTTTGAAGCTGATTTATGATTTTTAAAAATTTGGTAGGCCCTTGGTATATGGTATGAAGACGTTACCAAGTAGAATGAACGTATGTCTTTTTGATCTGCTAGCCATTTGTATGATTCTTCTGCATTTCCCATTGTGTCGAGAGCCTTGTGCCCAAGATTAACACAACATTTGAGATCTTTGTGTGTTTCAGGAAAGATGTTCTTAATGGTTATATTCTCGCCAACACCGCTGATGAATATTTGCAGGGATTTTTCGCTTTTAAGTAGACGCACGCCCTCTTTTATACGGTTCTCTCCGCCTGTTAAGATGATCACGGCTTGCACATTCTTTGTTGTATGCGCAGATACATTTAAGGCGTTGAGCGTGAACACGCTGAAACCAACGACATATATACCCAAGAAGGGCAGTACGACAGCAAGTACGAGTATGGTTAGTTTCTTTAGCATCTTTTGTTTATATCATTCTTTTTAATGCGTTCATGACGGTTTGAGACGTTGTAATAAGCATTAGAGCAAGTATTATAATTGGTGTGAGCCAAAGGGCAATGATATCCCCTTGTGTGAGTGAGCTGAACGTAAAGGCTTGGTCCTTTGGTGCGCTGTTTACGGAGCTTGCGAGGCTATAAATAAGTATGCCTGCGAGGACGCCACCAATCAAAATTCCTTTGAGGGCAATGGCCAGAATATAGGTTAAGAACTGTTTGGTTATATAGCGGTCTGTTGCGCCTGATGTATGAAGGAGCTTTAGGACATCCATATTAAGGAGTACACGGGTTCTTGTTAAAATAGTGAGGGACGTTATAAGCGTTAAACTTAAGGTGACGCCAACCGCCCATGCCAAAATCTTTAAGGACTTTGCGCGTTTAAAGGCTTCGCTTAACCAGTTTTGATGGGTTTCCATCTTTATATCTTTGTTAAGTGCCTTGAGGGCAAACTTTAACTTATCGCGTTCTATGGAGCTTCCAGAGCGTAGAGAAAGCGTGAAGATTGTTGGTAGGGGAATGTCTCCATCCTCTAGTAGGTCTTTATTGATCCATGGGGCTATGATTTTCTTGATACTATCTTCATCCATTACTTTATAATCATCTATAAAAACACTGTTTTTAAATATTTTTTCTAGCTCATTTAAAGTGTTTCTTGAAGTCCCTTGTGGGGCTTCTACGGTTGCAATGTTGATCACGGAATTATGCCAGCGGGCACTTAGATTTGTTAGAAAGAGCGCGGAGCATTCAATCACCAATATGGAGCAAATCATGAGGGCGATCATGATTGTGAGGATTCTATCCTGACTTTTCTCTTTGAGTGGAATGGTTTGATGAAAATTGAACATGTCTAACTTCTTTTATAGATGCTTTATGGTTTCAGAAATCTCTGCCAGGGGACTTTTCCTGAGTTTTCTGTTGGGGAATGTTGGCGCGATTTTCTCTGTTAAAATACCGTTGTCCAAATGAAGGATTGGGTGCGGGTTGTTCTGAATGATGTGTTCGTTATGTGTCGCCATAACAATTGTTGTGCCCATTCGGTGTAATTGGTTAAAAAGTTTAAGTAACTTATCACTAATCTCTTGGTCAAGGTTTCCTGTTGGCTCATCCGCAAGAAGAAGATGTGGTTGAGAAATGATTGCGCGTGCGATGGAGACACGTTGTTGTTCACCACCAGAGAGCATAAGCGGAGAATAGTGCATTCTGTCGCCGAGCCCGACCCAATCCAGAAGTTCTTCAACATTTTTCTTTATAGCTTTTGGGTTTGTTTGTTTAATTCTTAAAGGGAGCGCAACGTTTTCAAAGACGCTCAGGTGATTTAGAAGCCTGAAATCCTGAAAAACGATTCCAATTTTTCTACGGACACTCACAAGGCTTTTTCTATCTTGGTGCTCTATAAGCTGCCCAAACATACGTATAAAACCACGCGTAGGGCGTTGAGTAAGGCTCAAAAGCTTGATGAGCGAGGTTTTTCCTGCGCCGCTTGGACCAGATAGATAGTAAAAAGCGCCTTGAGATAGCGTAAAGTTAACCCCAGAAAAAACTTCTGGCTGGTTGCCGTATCTCAAACCTACTTCCTCAAATGAAATCATATGTTAGATCACCTTTTTGTGTGTGCATATTATCTTCTGATCCTATACATACAAGATTAAATGCGTAGAATGAAGCCATGATTGTCGTTTGTCCAGAGTGTGATAGTAGATACAATATAAAAGCAGAAGTAATTTCTGTGGATGGACGTGTATTGAAATGTGCAAATTGCCAGCATGATTGGTTTCATGGGGGTGTGAGCCTTCATGACATGTTGGATGAAGAAGGGGATGATGTTGGTGCTGCCGCTTCCTTAGAAGAAGATTATGATGATGATTTAGGGGTTAAGCTCGATGATATTGAGGAAGCCCTTGAAGATGAGCTGTTAGATGATGATTTATATGACGATGCTGGGGAGATTGATATTGCCTTCTCTGAAGAAGATTCTCAAATTGAAGCTTCAGAGCTAGATACAGAAGATCAGGATGTGCCAGATGAGGGATTCGCTGCCATACTAGATAAGGTTGGGCTTGATAAGGTCGAGGCAGACATTCTTGAGCCTAAAGCAGGTAAGCGAGAAAAAGAGAAGAAAAAACGTAAAGTTCGTAAGGACACGAAGGTAACGGGAAACGTGCTTTCTGGCGTGTTTGTTGACTTGTTGCTTTTTTAATCGTATTTTCTGGGCTTCTTATTTTCAAAGATAGGGTTATGGCTTCTGCACCTATTACTGAGTATTTGTACTCTTCTATAGGCTTTAAGATCCCCGTTGTCGGTGAGGGATTGGTTTTTGATCGTGTTAAGATTACGTGGGATGGTGCAAAACTTAAAGCGGAAGGACAGATTATAAATTTGCTTATGGAAGACTCCGTCGTGCCGATGATTGAACTGAGCTTTATGTCTGAGGATGATGAGGTTTTAGATAAAGGTGTGTTTTCTTCGGGTGAGAAAAATTTGTCTGGTGAAGATTCCTTTCCATTTCAATATGAGCTTCAGGCAACGTCAGGGATCAAGAAAGAGACGCAATCTGTGAAGTTATCGTTTTTACCTGTTGAAGATTAGTTTACTTGGTGCGGTTATCAGAGGCTATTTGGCGGGGTATTGCTTTGGAAAGTCCGTTTTTTCTTGTGGGATGACTTGGTTGGGCTTAACACCACACGCCTGCACGGTGAGCATAAGAATAATGAGTATAATGTTCATATGTTTCATGTTTTTATAATGCGTTCTTTTTTTGCTATTTGCACTTAATTTCTTAACTTTTTTCAAGCATACTCAATGAGTCTCTTGGGAAGATCTTGGGAGTATCTTTTTTGTAGGACAATTCATGACATCAGAAAATAACCAAAATGAAAAAATAGAAAAGTTTTCCCAAAGTAGGCTTGATGCTTTGGTTAGCTTGCATAAACGCTTCTTAGATGGGCGTATTGGTGGTCGTCGCGCTATTCTTAAGCGCGTGGATATATCTGGGCTATCGTTGAAGGGGCATGACTTACGCCAGATTGATTTTGTGGATGTGCAAATGCAACAGATGGACTTATCTGATGCGGATTTCCAAAGTGCGACGCTTTATGCCTGTGACCTTAGTTTTTCTAACCTGAACAATGCGAGTTTTGTGCGTGCTGACTTACGGGGATCCCGGATTGAGGGGGCTGACCTTGAGGGAACGGATTTGGAGAATGCCGACCTTCGTGAAGGTGGTATAATGGTCGAGTCTGGGCAAGGTCGTGCGACGGCGGTTAATTTTAAAGGGGCAAACCTGTCAGGCGCGCGTCTATCCGGTACATTGGCTCAAAAAACAGATTTTTCCGATGCCATTATGTCTGGGGCAAATATTGAGGGCGCTGATTTTCGTGGTGCTGTTCTTGAAGGGGCTGACTTATCTGGGGCAGAGATGAAAAATACTCAGCTTATGGGAGCAAAGCTTACACATGCTATTTTTTCCGATGTTGATCTTAGCCAAATTAAAGATAAGGCAAAGGGCATTGATTTCAGTGAAGCGATTACGGATGAAAATATTGGTAAGTCTCTATCTGATTTAGATGAGACGCTTGAAAAATTATTTGAAAACCACGCTATATGGCTTAGCTCATCTGGAAAAGGGGGGCGACAGCTTGATATTAGTGGGTATGATTTAAGAGAGCTTAAATCGCTTAAAGGGGAGCGGATGACTGCGGTTAAGGCGGAAAAAGCAACTTTCTTTGGTATGAATTTATACAAAGTACAATTCCAGAGCGCGCATTTGGCAAACAGTGATTTACGTCAATGCGATATGGAGGAGTGTGATCTTCGTGGTGCGGACCTTACGGGCGCGCGGCTTAGTCATTCTGTATTAAGGAATGCAAACTGTTCCTCGTTAATGTTTGGTACAGGATCTTTTAAGAAGTTTGCACCGTGTATTCTTGATAAAGCGATTTTAAGATATGCCGATTTAAGTGGATCAGATTTAAAGAATGTCTCGTTTAAAAATGCTGATCTTTCACATGCCAATCTTTCCAATTGTGATCTTACGGGTGCAGACCTTTCGGGAGCGAAGCTTGATAAGACCAATTTAGATGGCGCAAATATGACGGATACAAATACAAGTAAAGTTGCACAAGGTCGTGCATTCTCACTGGCGTCATTAAAAGAAGATTGAAATTAAAGCTTTTTGATCAATTCGGGTACAGCATCAAACAAATCAGCAACTAACCCATAGTCGGCGACTTGAAAAATAGGGGCTTCTTCGTCTTTATTGATGGCGACGATGACTTTAGAGTCTTTCATTCCTGCCAAATGCTGAATAGCGCCAGAAATTCCGATCGCCATATATAGATTGGGCGCGACGACTTTTCCTGTTTGTCCAACTTGATAATCATTTGGAACATATCCAGCGTCAACTGCGGCGCGAGAAGCGCCAACAGCACCTCCGAGTTTGTCCGCGAGGTCTTCAATAATCTTAAAGTCTTCTTTTGAACCAACGCCACGTCCACCAGAGATAACAATCTTTGCGGAACCCAGCTCAGGACGTTCTGATTTTGATTCTTCGATTGAAACAAATGATGAAAGTCCGAAGGCAGAGGTTGTGATGATATCTTCAATAGAGGCGCTTCCGCCATCCACAGGTACAGCATCAAACCCCGTTGTACGCACTGTAAGGACTTTTTTCCCATCTGTACTCTCAACTGTTGCTATGGCTTGCCCGCCATAAACGGGATGCTTAAATGTAGATTCGTTTATGACTTCGATGACATCAGAAACTTGTTGCACGTCCAAGAGCGCTGCGACGCGTGGCATTACGTTCTTCCCAAATGTGCTCCCCGGGGCAAGAATATGAGAGTATTTGTCAGCGTTTTTAACGATAAGTGCGCTTAAATTCTCGGCTAAGTGATGTTCTAGATGCGGAGCATCAGCCTTTAATACCGTACTGATTCCATCAATGTTTGATGCTTGCGTTGCCACTTCTCCACAGTTTGCACCGGCGACGAGAATATGTATTTCTCCGCCAATATTCTTGGCTGCGGCAACTGTATTTAGTGTTGAGGCTTTAATTTTTGAGTTGTTATGCTCTGCTATAACGAGAATTGTCATTTCTATTTCCCTTATCCTATAACTTTTGCTTCGTTTTTAAGTTTGTCGATGAGGGCATCTACGCTATCGACGATAATTCCTGCTTGACGTTTGGCTGGCTCGCTCACTTTAAGGACTTTAAGGCGCGGGCTAAAATCTACGCCGAGCTCTTCTGGTGTGATCACGTCTAAAGGTTTCTTTTTTGCTTTCATGATGTTAGGTAGTGATGCATAACGGGGTTCGTTTAAACGAAGGTCCGTTGTGATAATGGCTGGTGTGTTTACTGAGATGGTTTCTAGTCCGCCATCAATTTCGCGTGTTACAACGGCTTTTCCTGATTCTATTTTTACCTCTGAGGCAAATGTAGCTTGAGGCCAGCCCAGTAGAGCGGCAAGCATTTGACCTGTTTGGTTAGAATCGTCATCAATTGATTGTTTTCCCATGATCACTAGGTCAGGGGTTTCTTTCTCAATAAGAGCTTTTAGTGTTTTGGCAACTGCGAGAGGCTCAACACCGCCAAGGTCGGTCGGGGCATCTGTTTTAACAAGAATTCCTCTGTCTGCACCGATGGCCATGGCCGTACGTATTGTTTCTTGTGCTTTATCTGATCCGATGCTTACGGCAATGATTTCAGTGGCTTGCCCAGATTCCTTTAGTTTTGTTGCTTCTTCAATTGCAATCTCATCAAAAGGGTTCATGGACATTTTTACGTTTGTAAGCTCTACGCCAGATTCGTCAGATTTAACGTGCACCTTTACCTTGTAATCAATGGCACGTTTGACTGGGACAAGTATTTTCATAGCTTTTTCGTTTCGTGATGTTTTATGCTGTTTGATTCATAAGAAATGCGACAGCGAAGAGTGCGAGGGCAAAGCCTTGGGAATAAACACGTGCGCGCATTAGTTTGTTTGCGTACATCTCGTTTAACTTTCCACCTTTAGCCATCACAAAGATGCCTGCGATAAGTGATAATAGGGTGAGACCCATTGCGATCAACATAAGTGTAAATATAAATCCATTCATGTGGGATAGAATAGAGTCTTTATATAGCTTTGCCCAGTAATTTCTTTTGCTTTTTACTTGCCGCTATGCGTACGGGCGGCGGATAAAATATAATTGTTAGATATACCTTCATCTGAAAGATTAAACTTACCTTTTAAAATATTGTAATTAATCCCATTAATTGCTCTAATTTTAAATTCTGTATGATGTAAAAATCCGCGGATTTCACTTGGTTTTACAAATTGAGACCAGTGATGCGTACCCTTCGGAACCCATCTGAGAAGATGTTCTGCGGCAACGATTCCCATAAGGAATGATTTTGGTGTACGGTTTAGTGTTGAAATTAAGAGGATTCCGTCTGGCTTAAGGCACTCTACGCATGTTTTGATGAAGAACTCAGGGTTTTCTACGTGCTCAATGATCTCTAAAGCGCAAACAACATCATACTTTTTCTTTTTCTGGGATAGCTCTTCTGATGTGGTGCTTTTGTACGTGATGGCTAGCCCTTGTTTTTCTGCGTGCCTTATTGCCACGTTAATAGCTTGGGAATCTGCATCTATGCCTGTTACGTTGCCACCTAGACGGGTTAATGGCTCACATACTAAGCCCCCACCACAGCCAATGTCGAGGATATTAAGGTCTTTTAGTGCGAGTTGTTTGCTTGGGTCACGTTGGTAATGTTTTATGATTTCAGAACGTATGAACTTTATACGTACGGGGTTTAACTTGTGTAGGGGGGCAAAAGCGCCGTCCTCATCCCACCATTGTGTGGAATCTTTTTGAAATTGTGAAATTTCTTCTTCTTTGACTGTATTTTTATGTGACTCTATCATATTCTTTATATTCTTAACCTATGTCCTGTTTCAGGACTATACAAAAACAAAGAGCATTATGAAAGACGAAGATATAATTCTTGAAATGGGTGGACGTTCCGTTGGGGAGATCCTTCGTGAAGCGCGCGAGCAGCGGGGCTTGTCTATTGAGGACATAGAAGGCGCGATAATGATTAAGGCACGTCATGTCGAGGCGATAGAATATGATGATCATGATGAGCTTCCAGGGCGTGTGTATGCCATTGGGTTCGTAAAGGCATATTCTGAATATATGGGGTTTGATGCTGAGCAAATGGCGCGCCTGTTCAAAATGAAAACTATTGGTCGTCACGCAACTGTTAAGCTTGAGTCGCACGGGGATGTGGTAACTGTTTCACAAACACCTTCTGTACTTTTGATTGTTTCGTGTGTTTTTGTTTTGTGTCTTTTGGGTGTTTTTGTCGGACAACAAAGCTCTCAAGAGGTCTCGGAGTTAGATGTTGTGACCATTCCGCCTGTTCCTGAAGACTTAAAGCGAGGGGTGGAGCGACAGGTCTTGGTTGGCTTTAAAGAAGACGAGCTTGATGTAGATGTTGTGATGGCGTCTGTGCAGGTAAAGAAAGAAACAAAAACTCCTATTAAGGCAGAAAAGAAATCTCTTGCTCAGCCTGTTAATGGCGACTTAATTGTGATTAAGGCTGTGTATGATGCATGGATTAATGTCAAAGACAGCAAGGGGCGCTCTGTCTATTCAGGTATATTGCAAATGGGGGATACTTATGTGGTCGTTGGTGATGCTGGGTATCGTTTAATGACGGGGAATGCTGGTGGAACAGAGTTGTTCATTGGTGGTAAGTCAATGGGAACGCTTGGTCGCGTTAGCCAAGTGCGTAAAAATATTAAACTTGATCTCAAAGCTCTACGCAAGAAAAACTAAGTTGAACATTCACTTCTCAGGTTCTTATGTGTATTGTGCAGAAAAATAATTTAAGAAGGGTGAAGCTCCTTGGGAGTTTTTAGGTTTTTATGAATTTTATTGATAAGTTAAATCCTATTGCGGGGCGACATGAAGAGCTGGCCTCTTTGATGTCCGTGAGTGGTTTGTCAGGTGAAGAGTTTACGAAGCTTTCCATGGAATATGCTGAGTTGTCTCCTGTTGTTGAAGCAATCGTGGCGTATAAAACGGCGGTACAAGAAAAAGAAGATTTGCAAGAGTTGTTGGCAGACCCTGATATGAAGTCGATGGCGCAAGATGATCTTGTGCGCTTGAATAAGGAAATCCCTGCGCTTGAAGCTAAGATTAAGTTAGCTCTTATTCCTAAAGATGTTGATGATGCTAAAGATGCCATCTTGGAAATCCGTGCGGGTACAGGTGGGGATGAGGCTGCGCTTTTTGCCTCTAACTTATTTACTATGTATAAGACATTTGCGGCAGAGCGTGGTTGGTCTGTTGAGGTATTGGAAGCTTCGAGTAGTGATTCTGGTGGTTATAAAGAAATTATAGCGCGTGTTACAGGGCGTAATGTATTCTCTGCTATGAAGTTTGAGTCTGGGGTTCATCGTGTGCAACGTGTTCCTGATACGGAATCACAGGGGCGTGTACACACATCGGCGGCAACTGTGGCGGTTCTCCCTGAGGTGGATGAAGTCGAAGTTGATATTCAAACCAAGGATTTGAGAATTGATGTGTATCGTGCGTCTGGCTCTGGTGGGCAGCATGTGAATACAACGGAATCTGCCGTTCGTATTACCCATTTACCTACAAATATTGTTGTGGCGATTCAAGATGAGTCATCCCAGCATAAGAACAAAGCCAAAGCTATGAAGATTTTACAGGCTAGGGTTTATGATGCCGCGAAGCAAAAAATTGATTCTGAGCGTTCTGAGGACAGAAAGTCACAAGTTGGCTCAGGAGATAGATCTGAGCGTATCCGTACGTACAACTTCCCACAGGGGCGTGTTACGGATCACAGGATCAATCTTACACTTTATAAATTAGACGAAATTATGCGCGGTGGTGGGCTTGAAGAGGTTGTACATGCGCTTACAGCGGAAGATCAAGCGTCGAAGCTTGCTGCTTTAGATGGCTGATACAATAACTCTTGAAAACCTTTATGAGCGTGCTGTTCAGCGATTGGATGATGCAGGCATTAAGTCTGCGCGCCTTGATGCGCGGTTGATTCTTATGAAGAGCCTTAATATATCTCATACAAATTTTATTACAGAGATTAAGGTGCTGTCTTTTTCTGCCGTGAATTTGCGTGTAGCACAAGAGAATCTTGATAAGCGATGTGAGGGCATGCCTGTGTCGCGTATCTTTAATGAGCGAGAGTTTTGGGGGCTTCCTTTTTATATTAATGAGCACTGTCTTGACCCGCGCCCAGATACGGAGACGTTAATTGAGGCTGTTGTGACTGCCTTTGCCTCAAAGAGGCGTGAGGCGCTCAGGTTTGTTGATTTTGGCGTAGGGAGTGGTTGTATTCTTCTTTCTTTGTTGCGGGAGTTTCCAAATGCATACGGCGTGGCGGTTGATATTAGTTATGAGGCGCTGAAAGTGACCCAAAAGAATGCTGATTTGTTGGGGGTGGCAGATAGAATCAATTTTGTTTGTTCTGACTGGGACAGTGCTTTGCGTGTGCGTGGGGAGGATCAGTTTGATGTTGTTGTGTCGAATCCTCCTTATATTGAATCGCAAATGATTCCCAAGCTTGAGAGAGAAGTGATTCATTTTGATCCGATGTTGGCACTGGATGGCGGCATATCAGGACTAAATCCCTATAAAATTCTTGTGCCTAAATTAAAGTTTTTACTAAAATCGTCTGGGCGCGCCTTTTTTGAGATTGGTAAAGGACAGGAATCTGATGTACAGCGACTCGTTGAAAAGACTGATGCGACTCTGAATGGTCTATACCGCGATATTGCAGGGATTATAAGGGTTGTGGATATCTCCTGTGGGGATAAATAATAAAAAAATAGCTTGGTCGGTTGATTGCGCGGGGCGATTGAATGTAATCTCGAAATTGTTCAGGGACATGTTTTTGCTTTAAGCGAATAATTACAAGAATATTGTTTTTAATGCTTAGGGGCTTCCCATGCATACACTTGTTGTGTATGCTGTACGTATATTTTTGTTAAAGTCAAAATGTATACGTAGTAAGTACAATTTGTAAAATATATAGTTTCAGTAAAGCTGGGATATACTGAGAGAGAGAAAAAATGAGACACGGATCATCAAACAATAGACGTACACGAAGTCGTAATAATAACCACAATAATAACCACAATAATGGTGGTCGTAAGGTTCCTAATAAGAACAAGGTTTTTGATAGCTCAGGACCAGAGGTTCGTATTCGTGGAACAGCACATCAGATTAATGAGAAATATATGATTCTTGCTAAGGACGCATCTTCTTCAGGAGATCACGTTTTGGCGCAAAGCTATATGCAGTATGCAGAACACTACCAACGCCTCATCAATGAGTGGGCAGAGCAAGCAGCGCCTGTTGTAGCACCAGTCACAGAAGATGTTGTGACAGAAGGTAATGACGTGAATGAAGATGTTGTTGCGCAAGTGACGACTACGGAAGACACGAAAGTTCTTGAAGACGCATAAATATTTTAAGCTCTCTATCTATATTATTTAAAAGAAGGTTCTTTACCTTCTTTTTTTTGCTCTAGATCAAGTTTTGTAGGTGAGTATTACTATATATTTCTTAAATGGTGTTATAATGCGTATAAATCATTGTTGTGCAAAGAAGAGGTGTTGTCATGTCTACGAATTTTGAAAACCTTACAGAAAAATTGAAAACGTATTTTCAGCATGCACAGACGCTAGCTATGCGTTCCAATCATCAATCTTTAGAGCCTGAACATCTTTTGCGCGTTATGCTTGAGGATGCTGGGGGATTAATTCCTAAACTGTAGAAAAATCGGGGGGCGACCTCTCTCGTTTGCAAACAAATGTTGATGTTGGTGTAACAAAATTTCCAAAAGTTACGGGAACTGGAGCTGACGGACTTCGTATTTCAATTGGTATATCAAAGATACTGGATAAGGCCGTTGAATTATCTAAGCAATCTGGTGATAAGTATGTGACATCTGAACGATGTTTTCAGGCCATGTCTTTGGCGAAAACAATGGATGTTTTTGAGTTTATTGAGGATAGTGGTGTTGAGCCCAAGGCGCTTAATAAGGTCATCAACGATATTCGGAAGGGACGTACAGCAGATTCTGCGAATGCAGAGGATCAATTTGATGTTTTAAACAAATATGCGCAAGATTTGACAGAAGTTGCGCGCATGGGAAAGCTTGACCCTGTGATTGGGCGTGATGAAGAGATCCGACGCACGATTCAGGTTCTCTCTCGGCGTACAAAGAATAACCCTGTTTTGATTGGAGAGCCCGGCGTAGGTAAAACAGCGATTATTGAAGGTTTAGCGCAACGTATTGTTAAGGGTGATGTTCCGGAAAGTTTGAAAAACCAACGCTTAATGGCGTTGGACCTTGGTGCATTGTTAGCTGGCGCGAAGTTTCGCGGGGAATTTGAAGAACGTTTAAAAGCTGTGTTAGATGAAGTAAAAGCAGCGGATGGGGAAATAATCCTGTTCTTAGATGAATTGCATACAATTGTGGGTGCTGGTAAATCTGATGGTGCACTTGATGCAGGAAACATGTTGAAGCCTGCGCTTGCGCGTGGTGAACTTCATATGGTTGGGGCAACGACTTTGGACGAATATCGTAAGTATATTGAAAAAGACCCTGCGTTGGCACGACGTTTTCAGTCTGTATTTGTTGCAGAGCCAACGGTTGAAGATACTATCTCTATCCTTCGCGGGTTGAAAGAGAAGTATGAAGTTCATCATGGTATTCGTATTACGGATTCTGCCATTGTGTCGGCGGCGAACTTATCCAATCGTTATATTTCGGATCGTTTCTTGCCAGATAAGGCGATTGATTTGATTGATGAGGCCTCTTCACGACTTCGTATGCAGGTTGATAGTAAGCCGGAGGCGATTGATGAATTAGACCGTCGTATTATTCAGCTTAAAATCGAGCGCGAAGCTTTGAAAAAAGAAAAAGATAAAGGGTCGAAATTACGTTTAAAAGATCTTGAGGCGGAATTAAAAGACCTCCAAAAGAAATCAGATAAACTTACATCGCAATGGTCTTCCGAGAAAGACAAGCTTAATGCTGGTCAGAAATTTACAGAAGCATTGGATCAAGCCCGTATTGCCTTGGAAATGGCAGAGCGTGAAGGCGATTGGGCCAAAGCGGGTGAGTTGAAGTATGGGGCAATTCCAAAGTTAGAGGAAAAAATTGCGGCGGCTTCGGAAGCCGTTGGCTCTGGAGCAGGCGGCAGCCACCTTATTAATGAAGAGGTTAATTCCGAGGATATTGCAGGAATTGTTAGCCGTTGGACGGGTATTCCCGTTGATAAGATGATGGAAGGCGAGCGAGAGAAACTTTTAGGCATGGAGGAACTACTTGGTGAGCGTGTCGTAGGTCAGCAAGAAGCTGTTGTTGCTGTTTCAAATGCTATCCGTCGTTCTCGTGCAGGATTACAATCTACAAATCGTCCGATTGGTTCGTTTTTGTTCTTGGGTCCTACGGGCGTAGGTAAAACGGAGCTTACAAAAGCGTTGGCTGAGTTTATGTTTGATGATGACACGGCGATGGTGCGGATGGATATGTCGGAATATATGGAAAAGCACTCTGTTGCACGGTTGATTGGTGCCCCTCCTGGTTATGTTGGATATGAAGAAGGTGGCGCGTTGACGGAGTCTGTGCGACGTCGTCCATATCAAGTTATTCTGTTCGATGAAGTTGAAAAAGCGCACCCCGACGTGTTTAATATCTTGTTGCAAGTGCTTGATGATGGGCGATTGACGGATGGGCAGGGGCGTACGGTTGATTTTAGTAACACGGTTATGATTTTAACGTCTAATCTTGGGTCTGAGTACCTTGTTAACCAAGAAGATGGTGAGAGTGTTGACGCTGTGCGTGAGCAAGTCATGGAGGTTGTTAAGGGGCATTTTCGTCCTGAGTTTTTGAATCGTTTGGATGAAATATTACTGTTTAATCGCCTTGGTCGCGGGCATATGCGCGGGATTGTTGATATTCAAATGCGTGGACTTCAGGGATTGCTTGCTGACCGTCGTATTACGCTTGAGCTTGATGATAAGGCGAAAGAGTGGATTGCGAATGAGGGCTATAATCCCGCGTATGGTGCAAGACCATTGAAGCGCACCATTCAAACAGAAATTCAGAATGTATTGGCTGAAATGATTTTAAAAGATGAAATATCTGATGGAGCAAAGGTTTCTGTTTCTGTTAAATCTGATGCGTTATCGTTTAAGGTAGTGAAGGACTATAAAAAGGGTGGTGATGACCCTAAGCGCTCCGTTGCTTGATTTTGTCTTCTGGTGTACGCTTAACATGTCTAAAAAGGAATCTATTCATGTCGTTATTTAAAAATACTGCCTTAACCTCTCTCGTTGTTCTTACTTGTGGATGGGGACTTGTTGGATGTTCGTCTGTACAGGATACTCCGAACCAACAAATAGAGTTTGTTACGCCCGGTGCGCAGAATGCACGTTGTGACGTACATATTGGAAACGCTATTTATCAAGCTTATCCGCCACAACGTATTACAGTTAAGAACTCAGGAGAGGCAATGACCGTGAATTGTTTTGCGCCTGGTAATCGTGAGCGTACAGTTATGTTAGATTCTGAAATTTCTAAATCAACGTATGGAAATGTTATTACACTCGGCGTTGGTGCTGCGTACGATTTTGCGAGTGGTGCAATGTTTAAGTATCCTGACCAAGTTGCTATTGATTTCACACGTGTTTTCCCAAAACCTAATTTACTTCCAGCTTATCATGCGCCAGATGGTGTTGTGCCAAGATATGAGCATGGTATTGAGCATACTGGTCCTAAGACTTTGGAGACACGGACCTCTATTGATTTAAAAGCACGCACAGCGTGGATTAATGAGCGGGAGCACAGAAAATCTTCTACCGAATTTGGTGCTAAAGGAAAGTCTCTTTCTTCGAATGGTGAGTATAAGGGCTATCAGGGATCGAGTGATGTTCCCGGTCTTGTCGCTCCGTACTTTCCTCAGTCAAATTTCCAAGGTTCAACGTCCTTTTAATTTTATCATATGATTTTAAATAAGAATAAAACTGTCTTCTTTTGTGGTGTAGGAGGGAGCGGTATGACTCCTCTTGCCCTTATCTTGCTTGCGCAAGGGTATGATGTTTGTGGGTCTGATCGATCATATGATGATGGGCAAACACCGGACAAATTTCTGATGCTGCAGAATATGGGTGTGCGCCTTTTTCCGCAAGATGGATGTGGGCTTGATGCTGAAACGACAGGTGTTCTTGTTGTTTCAAGTGCAATTGAAGAACGTATTCCTGATGTTAAGGAAGCTAAGCGCATTAATGTTTCTATCGCTAAGCGTGCAGAGGTGCTTTCCGAAATATTCCATTTGAGTGATTGTTCTATTGGTATCTCTGGAACAAGTGGGAAGACCACTGTTACGGGGATGGTTGCAACGATGTTACATGCCTTAGACCTACACCCAACTGTTATGAATGGTGGGCGAGTTACAAATCTTGAAGATGCTGGTCATGCAAAAATTGGAAGCTTGCTTGTTGGAGGTAATGACTATTTCGTATCAGAAATGGATGAGAGTGATGGCTCTATTGATTTGTTTACGGCGGATATTGCTGTTTTGAACAATATTGAGCTTGATCATACATCTTTGGATCAGTTGAAAGAATATTTCCAAAACTTCGTTGACCGCGCTACGCGTGCGTGTGTCCTTAATCTGGATAATGAGAATTTGCGAGGACTTATACGTCCTGATAATGCTGTGACGTATAGTATTTTGTATGATGGTGGTAATCTTCACGCTACGGATTTGGTTCCGCGCGCGAATGGAATTGATTTTAAGGTAAATGGTCAGGATGTATCATTAAATGTTCCTGGTGAGCATAATGTATCGAATGCTTTGGCGGCGCTTGGCGTGGCAAAAGTATTAGGCATTGATTTGGCGCAATCTATTCCTGCCTTGGAACAATTTACGGGCATTAAGCGTCGTTTGGAAACGTTGGGATGCTCTGATATTGGTGTAACGGTGATAGATGATTTTGGGCATAACCCAGATAAAATTTCAGCAAGCCTTGCGACCTTAAAAGAATTTGATGGACGACTTATTGTGATGTTTCAACCCCATGGCTTTGCCCCGTTACGTATGATGGGCAAAAAAATGGCAGTAGCGTTTGGTCAGTATTTAGACGATGAGGACATACTTTGCATCCCTGAAGTTTATTACGCAGGGGGAACGGTTGATCGTTCGGTCACATCCAAAGACTTTGTTGAAATGATCAAGAGTGCAGGTGTTGAACACGTGCATTGGTTTGACACACGCGAAGAGATAGAGCCCTTTATAAAGAATGTTCTTAAATCTGGTGACCGCGTGATTATAATGGGCGCGCGAGATGATACGCTGACGCTATTCGCTAAAACGTTTCTCTAAGTAAGAATACATCGCTCTAAGCCCTGTATCAGACCCGCCAGAAGGTCGCCCAGCTTTTGCATGATCATTCCATGCGTACATATCAACATGTATCCAGTCAGGATGTTTGTTGGGGAACTTCTTCAAGAATAATGCGCTGTAGATTAAATCCCCCGGTGCGCCTGCGCTGTTCACTAAGTCTGCGATTGGGCTTTCAATGGTCTTATTATATTGATCAAGAAGTGGCATAAACCACAAATGGTCTTGTTCAAGAAAAGAGACGGCTTGAAGCTCCTTGGCAATGGTTGCATTGGTTGTAAAAAACGGAGGGACATCTGGACCAAGAGCCGCGCGGGCTGAACCCGTTAATGTTGCACAATCAATAATAAGCTCTGTTTCTTCTTCACTTGCAAGTGTTAGTGCATCCGCAAGAATTAAGCGCCCTTCTGCATCGGTATTTGTATTCTCAACGGTTAGACCCTTTCGGCTTTGGAGAATATCCCCCGGTCGGAAGGCTGGTCCAGAGATTGCGTTTTCAACGGCAGGAATGATAACGCGTAGGCGGACAGGGAGCTTCATTGACATGATCAGATTTGCAAGGGCAAGGACGTGCGCCGCGCCACCCATATCCTTCTTCATGTTCTTCATATATTGCCCTGGTTTGATGTTCAAACCGCCAGTGTCATAGATCACGCCTTTTCCGACGAGTGTAATCTTTGGGTTTTTTGATTTTCCCCAGTGCATATCGATCAGGCGCGGGGCGCGATCGCTCGCTTTTCCGACAGTAAAGACAAGAGGGAAATCTTTTTCTAAGGTTTTTTGGTTGTCTATGATTTTAATACTGGCTTTATGCGCTTTTGCGACGGTCTTGATTGTATTTGCAAGCTCTTCAGGACCTAGATCGTTGGCTGGTGTGTTGATCATGTCTCGGATCAGGCAGATAGATTTTATATGTGCCTCAACACTTGTTTTATCTGCTTCTTTAGGAAGAAGAAGGGTTGGAGGAATGTCTTTTGATTTTTCGCTTTTGTATCTGTCTTTTGCATGGCAGGCTAAGCCCCATGCAATGCAAGCATTGTTAATTTCGCTGTCATCAATGCCAGAGAGTTCAAAAACTGTTTTTGTTTTGATGAGTGTCATTGCCTTTTCCGCGACAACAGAAATGTCATAGAGTCCCATGGGAGATGTAATCCCTACGTATATTTTTTCTAGGTCTCCTTTTGGGGAGAAGAGGGGAACTGTTTGTCCTGCCTTACCTTTAAAGGCATGTGCTTTGAGGAGGCGCTTGTCGGTTTTGTTTCTGAGTTTACCAAGTCCCTCTTCGGTGAGCGCAATAACGGGGATGACATCCTGTTTTGTTGCGGAAACAAAAGGGAATGGATATGAGAAATCTAAGATTGAGTTGTGTGCCATGTTTTTTTTTCTTCTTATTCATATGTGTTTAAACTTGTTTCCATTGTGCATGATTCAAAATTGAGGGGCAATATATGAGAGGAATCTATACCTCCGTTATACTAATTATTCTGTTGAATATTGTCGGTTGTGCGTCTGTTGAGACACAATTTCATGATGTGAGCGCTTCGGAGATCAAAAAGGAAGAGCGTATCCAAAGAGAAATGGTTCTTAATGTTGCTGAGAGAGAAGAAATTAGAGTTCTCCGCGTGGCGTACCCTATTATGGTTGCCAATGCGCCTTTATGTTCCAAAGTTGCGCATACCGCAGGACTTGGTTTTTGGAGTGAATTTGATTTTAAGAAGGACGAGCGCCCCTTCGCCAAGCGAAGCTTATTTGTGGACGAGAATGTTCGTGTAAGATTTGTTCATCCTAATAGCCCTGCGGCAATAGGAGGAATTCAAGTCGATGATATTCTTGTCGTAGTAAATGGCAAAGAGATTGTCTCAGGGCGCAAAGGAGATAAAACATATAAGAATATCTTTAAAAATTATAAGAAAGATAGTTTTAGCGCCGTCTTTAAAAGAAAGAATAATATCTATAATGTTGAACTGAAATTTGATGAGCAATGTGACTATAAAGTTAGATATGATTATAGAGATTCCGAAATTAACGCATGGGCAGATGGTAAACGTGTTGTTATTGCACGTGGGATACTCCGCTTTGCGGAAGATGATCATACGTTGGCAGGTGTGATTGCCCATGAATTGGCGCATAATGTGATGGTCCATGCGCACAAAGTAAAACATAACGCTTCGGTAGGGGCTTTGGCGGGGTTTGTTCTTGACCGTGTTGTTATTGGATATGCTGATATTGATGATGGCGGTATATTTTCTGAGTTTGGAAAGAGTCTTGGGTGGGGTGCGCATTCCGTGAAAATGGAGCAAGAGGCTGATTATGTAGGGCTATATTTTATGGAACGTGCTGGATACGATATTTCGATTATGCCTCATTTTTGGCGAAAAATGGCATCTGAAAATTACGATAAAGCTATTGGTATGGAGACTTCGCACCCGACATCTGTGAAACGGTTCATTGCTTTAGAGAAGACGCGTGCAGAAATTGCAAAGAAGAAAAGGGCTGGAGCACCTCTTCTTCCTAACAAAAATAATCGATCGTTTCGGGTTATTAAAACGGACTTAGAATACGAGAAGTAATTGTCTGTTTAGCTTAGGCCAATTGCTGTTCTGTAGATGTCCAGAAGCTCATCGGCTTCACGACGTTTTTCTTCATCCATTTTACGAAGTGCTACAACTTTTCTGATTGTCTTTACATCAAAGCCAGTTGATTTTGCTTCTGCATAGATTTCTTTGATGTCTTCTGCAAGGGCAGATTTTTCTTCTTCAAGGCGTTCTATACGCTCGATGAATGCTTTCAGGCGTTGTCCACCAATACCGTTCACATCTTTCACACTTTCCTCTGAAGATGTTTCTTGGTTATCAGAAGGGAATGACGTTACTGCTGCACTATTGTCCATGATGTGTACTTTCTATTTTGTATGTAAATAATTGTTATTGGTCTTTTTTAACTTTTCTTGCTGCCCAGTGTGCGATGAGGATGCCTTCTTTATGCACCTTGGTAATGGGTGTGCGTACGATGGTTAGGCGTAAAAGGTAGTTTTGTATGACGGGATCAAGCTCTCTTGGTGGCTTTGAATTGTCAATATAGCTAAGAAGAACAGGGACATCATAAACCCATCTATATAGTCCGTCTTCTGCACCTTCTTTTTTAAGAAGAGGTGTATCGGTCAGGTAAGACGACATTTTTTTGTCATTTTTTTGTATGATTGCAATTGCATTAATTCCCATTAGAAAAGCTTTAAAAGTATTAACACCTTCTTGGCTGTAATAAGGCTGGAGTGTTTTCCCAAAGCCTTTCATGTCCGCGAGTTCAAAGTTAAGAGATTTTCCAACGGCTTCTGTTAGCCAATCTTCAATCTCAAGGTGGCTTCTATGTGGTATAGCTTGGTTATGTATCGTGTCTGACCGGCTATTGCCGTTTGCGGTGTCATATATACCTCTTAAGCTGTTTTGAGGCGCCTTTGGTCCTTTGGAGAGGAAGGGCGCTTGCAGTGTTTCGGTTGGAGAAGGACCTGTTGGTTTCTCTTCTGGTGTGAACCAAGATATGATTTTTTGAGAAAGAGATTGTTTTTGCACGAGTGGGTCTTGCGCCGTGTTTTGGGCATGAGACACAGAAAGTGTTAGTAGTAGAGTAACAACAATGCAGGAAAGTGTAATCGAAAGGTGTTGGTGTATTTTTGTCATATCTAATTTCTTTGTGATCGCTCTCTAATCTTATTTTTTGTATTGCTTATAAACTGACCTATTTTTACGATATTTTCAATTCTACGCTGTAAAAAGTCCTCAGTTTTATATGCGTTTTCCGTATTGTCTTGCAACCAGAAAATATATGTCGTTCCGAGCACACCAGAGAGAAGCCCTCTTTTTGTATAATAATTGTAGTCTGTGGATGTGTCGCCCGCCCAATTCCAGATGTGGTCGGCCGTATTCCATATGATTTTCTTTGCGCTAAGCCCACGTAGTGGATTGGCCCAATAGAGGGCAATTTTACGGTAAGCTTCTTTATGCTCGGTCATAATGGAAATACGAACCATCGTTGCATTTCTTATCCTGTCTCGAATTGAAATAGATGTGATGTCGAGATCGTTTAATTGATCGCACATTTTTTGATCGAAAGATGCTGATAAATCAGAAAGGGCGCTTGGTACTTTTTGAGGGAAAAGTTCAAGGACAATATTTTTATCATGCCCCATGCTTTGTGCTATGCGACACAACGATGTCCAGCTTACGCCATCAAACGGAATGCCTTTAATCCACGCGTCTAGTATCTCTGATTTTATTTGTTCGTTCATATGGATCATATAAGCAGGAAATTAAACTTCTTCCTAGACTTTTATAGTGATTAGTCCCACTTTAGGCGCATGGACAGTTTAAAAGAAAACCAAAGCCGTGTTGTGAAGCGTATTTCGCGTTACGGGCGTGTGTCAACAAGCGTAGCAGGGCTTGCGACGAAGCTTGCTGGTGAAAAGTTCCTAGGCATAAAGATTAATGCGGACGCGCATGCGAGCCAATTGGCTGGGGCGATGGGGAGCTTAAAAGGTCCTTTGATGAAAATTGGTCAAATATTATCAACAATTCCAGAAGCTCTTCCGCCTGAATACGCTGAGGCGTTTCAACAGCTTCAAGCCAATGCTCCTTCTATGGGATGGGCTTTTGTTAAGCGAAGAATGAAGGCTGAACTTGGTGCTGATTGGTTGAGTAAGTTTAAGTCCTTCGATCAAGAGGCTACGGCGGCGGCGAGTTTAGGGCAAGTTCATAAAGCGGTTACGCATGAGGGGCAAGCCATTGCGTGCAAGTTACAGTATCCTGATATGCGATCTGCCATTGATGCTGATCTTAAACAATTAAAGCTGATATTTTCACTCTATGGGAAATACGATAGTTCTATATCTACTAAGTTTATCCATGAAGAGTTGAGCGCGCGCTTATATGAAGAATTGGATTACATTCGTGAAGCAAAACAGACCAAGCTTTATGCTCATATTTTGAAGGATGAATCTGGCGTTCATGTTCCTGAAATTGTT
>JAESUK010000070.1 GCA_016763095.1 Alphaproteobacteria bacterium | reverse complement strand
GCCCAATCGGTATCGACAATAACCCCTCTTCCACCCGGTTTTAGTACGCGCGCAAATTCTAGCAATGCAGCATTTAAATCGGGGACGTACTCATAAACCTGAGTAGAGACAACAGCATCAAAGCTATTATCTTGAGCGGACAGCGCCATTGCATCACACTTTTCAAAAGTCACATGTGATAAGTCAGAGCACAGCGTAGAGGCCGACTCAAGCATATTATCTGCCAAATCAATACCGTGTACTGCACCTGACGCACCTACTGATGCAGCGATATCGCGTACGAGTAAGCCCGGACCTGCCCCAATGTCTAAGACCTTTTGGCCCTTTTGTAAGCCAAGCCCCTTTATGACTTCCGCCCTCGCTGAAACAATGTCAGGAGTTTGATAAGCCATTTTTAATGCATGGTTTACCTCGTTATTAAATACTATTCCGTCTGCCATAAGAAGTCGATAATTAAAGTTATTAGCTAGAATAAAAAAAACGTTTTGGAAATAAACCATGCTCCCTAGCTTCATTTTCAAGGGCTTCTCTGTCATCTGGGTGGGCGATTGAAATCAAAGCTAATGCACGTTCCGAGACACTGAGGCCTTTTAGGTTAACGATTCCGAATTCAGTTACGATAAACATAATATCTGTTCTAGGTGTCGTGACGATACTTCCTTCGGGCATAGCGATTTTGATTCTTGGTTCAGCGTTGTCCCCTTTAGTATAGCGAGATGAGAGGCACATAAAGGACTTTCCTCCTTTTGAAGCGAAAGCACCTCGAACAAATTGCAGTTGACCACCCGTGCCGCTTCTATGTTTATGTCCAATGCACTCAGAGCCAGCTTGGCCTGTAAGGTCAACCATCATTGTGTTGTTAATTGAAATAACCTTATCGTTTGCAGCAATATTTTCGGGAAGGTTCGTTAAATCAACAGGCAGGCTTATACATTCTGGATTATTATCAAGGAATTCGTAACAACTTTTAGCCCCCATTCCGAAACTATAAGTAATTTTACCGGGGTAGGTGTTTTTATATTTCCCCGTTACTTTTCCTGCATTCACTAAATCGACCATACCATCGATAAACATTTCTGTATGAATACCTAGGTCCTCTATTGACGACGTCGCAAGAGAAGAACAAACAGCATTTGGCATGCCACCAATACCAACTTGAATACAAGAGCCATCTTCTAATTCATTGATAATAAACTGAGCTACTTTTTTATCTACCTCTGAAATAGGTTGGGAAGGAAGCTCAGTTAAGGCAGCATTGTTACCCACAATCACCGCATCAACGTCATTAATGTGAATAATGTTTTCTACGCCATGTGCAAGAGGCATGCTTTCACTGGTTTCCACGATAATTCTTTTTGCAACATCACATAACGCTTTTTGGTAGGTATTACAAAGGCCAAAGTTAAAGAACCCATGTTTATCCATCGGCGTTGTTTTGAGTATTAAGGTATCAATGCTACGGTATTCACGATAGATTTTTGGTGCTTCTCCAAAATTCATTGGTACATAGCTAACAGTCCCTTCATCATATTTAAGTCGGTCATAGCCGGAGAAGTGCCAGTTCTCAACATGAAAATGTTTTTGTTGCGGATCGCATTCTATGACATGTCGAGGGACAGAAGTAATTGCCATTCTGATTAAAACATTAGATAACTGCTCTTTTCGGGCTGACAAGGCTTCATCAAAAAGATCCGGTTGGCAGGGGCCAAAACCAAAATCAAGAACATCTCCAGATTTAACAAACCGAGCCGCAGCAGAAGCTGAGATTATTTTTTCCTGCAATATCGCATCATAATTGATAGCTACTTTCATTAGGACTTCCTTATAAATCATTTAAAATAAAAACATTAGCACAAACATGTCACCTTTATAAATAGTCATTGTCATGATGTAGAGCAAAATCCTCACTGCTTACAGGGTAGGCTTCCTTTAATAAGGCGCTGTATAGCGTCACTGAATATCATTTCACCTTTTAATACAGCATCGCAAATCGTGCTTATTTCTTCGGACTTATCTTGCAACAACGCTTTTTTAATTTCATCAGCAGCAGAGTTCGCTAACAACCGTAACACCCTTTGTTGAGGCTTACCTTTTCCATAACCTTCCTTTTTATTAGAAGACATCTTTTCGTGATTTTTAATTATCTCTGTTAATTCAACAACTCCCGTGCCTTCGAGCGCTGATGTGCTCACAACCGGGGTGCTCCACTCGGGTGACTCATCTCTTAGGCTTAACATTGATTTTAATTGACGAACTGTATGGGCAGCTAAAGGTAAATCGCATTTATTGACTACTAAAATATCTGCAATTTCAAGAATTCCTGCTTTAATGGCTTGAATATCGTCACCTAACCCAGGTGAGCAGACTACAACTTTGGTGTGTGCAATTTCAGCAATTTCCACCTCTGATTGCCCAGCACCGACAGTTTCAATGACAACCACATCCATGCCAGCTGCATCCATAACATCTACAATTCTAGCCGTAGCGCGTGATAAACCACCAACATGACACCTAGATGCAAGTGAACGGATGAAAACATTTTCTAAATGTTCATGTGCTGCCATTCTAATCCGGTCCCCCAAAATAGCTCCTCCACTTAGGGGGCTTGATGGGTCAACAGCAATGACACCGACACGTAGCCCTTCCTCACAGAGCCCAGCAATATAACTATTAACAAGTGTTGACTTTCCAACACCTGGTGAGCCAGTAAAGCCAACAACTAACGCCTTACCTATATACGGGTAAATACCAGAAATAATAGTAGACGCTTCATCGGTTTCATTTTCAAGTGCAGAGATTGCCTTGGCTAGTACAGTTCTTTCACCGTTTAATAGTCTTACGAGCCAAGGTTTATCATCATTTTTGGCTTTCATTTATGCATTAATCAACGGGTTACCAAAACCTAACTCATCCCTAAGGCGAGTAATTATTTCACCTTGTGTGGCATTATTAATAGTTGCTTGAACGACTTGTTCGTAAACATTCTGATTATCACTTTTAGCAGCCTCAGATAGTTTATCTAAGGAACGCTGGACAGCTGCATCATCCCTGTTTTCTTTAAATGAACAAAAGTCTTCGATATGTTTTGCCATGATATTTTGATCTGGCCACGGTTGTACTTTTCGATTACTTGCATCATCCTCATCAGGGACATACGCATTAACACCAACAATTTTATGTTCACCACTGTCTACTTTCTCTTGGTGCGCCATCGCTGATTCGCCAATGATTCCTTGTACTAAGCCAGATTCAACAGCAAGGAACATACCCCCCGCTGCATCAATTCTCGAAATTGTAGCCTCTATCTCTTCTTCCATTTGATTGGTTAAGGTTTCCAAGTAATAAGAACCCCCTAATGCATCAATGACATCCGTCAAACCCGCCTCATCTTTAAGAATGTTCTGAGTAGCAACAGAAATAAGAGCGGCTTCTTCTGTTGGGCAACTAAGCGCTTCATCATAGCCATCAGTATGCATTGACTGGCAGCCGCCTAAAATCCCTGCAATCCCTTGAATAGCGACGCGTGCAATATTATTAAGTGGTTGGACGCGTGTCAAATCAACACCCGAAGTTTGACAGTGAAATTTAAAGCGCGAAGATCTAGGGTCTTTAGCTCCGAAACGTTCTTTAGTAATACGTGCCCAAACCCGACGACCAGCCCTAAATTTAGCAATTTCTTCAAAATAGCTGATAGATATATCAAAAAAGAAAGTAAACCTTGGTAAAAATGAATCGGGAAGCATCCCCCTTTCAACACAATCATTGCCATATTGAATGGCGGTGCTTAACGTCAAGCCCATTGCTTCAGCAGGTGTTGCGCCTGCTTGCTGCATGTGTTGCCCCACTACTGAGACAGGGTTCCACCCAGGACAGTTATCCCTTAAAAAAGAAATTTCATCCATTTGAACTCGCCTAGAGCCTTTAAGAGCAAGACGGAAAAACATATGGTTTGCAACATAGTGCGATATGTAATCGCTTTGATTTGAGGTACCAGTGAGTTTATTCCAGGGTACATTAATATTCTTAGCATGGGCCAAAACTTGGGCTAGCATCGTAAAAGGTATTGGGTCATTTAATCCAATCGACATTTTGTCAATTGGAATATCTTTTAAGCACTTCGCCATGTCACCGACTGTATTAATAGTAATGCCGCATGTACCAAGTAAAACAGGATCTACTAGATCTACATCAAGCCCCCTATAGACGGAATTACACGGAATCATGCTTAGAGCATTCGCACCGTTAGCAATCATTTGTTTGACACGGGTATTGTATAGCTCCGGTGTTGCCAACCCAACAAGTTGTCTCTGACTCCATGTCTGACCTCTATGCATAGTGGGATAAATTCCCCGTGCCATCGGCTCTTCACCTGGGAATCCTAAATCTTCCATATATCGATCACTATCCCAATCGTTTGGTGTATATATTGGTTTAATTTTGATATTAGAACGATTGGTACGTGGTTTATCATTAGGTAATGACTTGCTATATAGTTCTTCCCACTGTTTAAGACCTTCGTCAATTTGCTTGTTACTCATGATTACTCCTAACTCTAGATTAATTAAACGTGATGCTTGAAGACGAATTTCTTGCCTTATTAGCTAGTGCGCCAATGGCTTCAATAACATCATTTTTTGCACTGCCCGTATGAAAAACCTTTGATACCCCAGCATCTAACAGCATTAGCTCATCTGCATCAGGAACAATCCCACCAACAACTACTTTTACATGTTGATAACCAACTTCACTCAAAGCAGTCATTAACTTGGGAACAAGAAGGTGGTCAGTTGCTAATGAACTTAATCCAATAACATCCACATCTTCTTCTTGGACTAATTTGACGACAGTGGAAATTTCTTGCCAAGGAGCGGTATAAATAACTTCCATACCTGCATCACGCAGCCAAGCAGCAATTATGCGGCTTCCACGATCATGTCCATCTAATCCAATTTTTGTGACTAAGACTCTTGGCTTAAATGCTTCTTTTGTTGTTTTTTCTTCAATCATTGTTTGTCCTATTTAATTCAGTTTTTTTCTTAATAATATTTATAAACTCTTTGGATATTGTTTTCGGTTTATCTATCCCAGGTCTATACCATGTTGGTGCAGAATTTAGAGAAGTAAGTAAAAAAAGTCGTACATATTTACGATTTATATCAGGAACCATTTCTAAATCGTTGATTAGAACTTTAAACCTATTCTCGTACTCATTTCTCAGCAGTACTAAACTGTCCCTAATGCCACTTGATTCATCAGGTAAAATTTTCACAACCACCTGCGCATAATGACTCTGATCAAGTAACATTTCTAGGTGCATACAACAAGCCGCCGCCAATTTTTCCCAGCTTCCTTGCTTACTTGCAATAGCTTTATCTACGCTAGACGCTATCCGCATTACACCTTCAGAATATACTGAATATAACAGTTCTTCTTTAGATGAAAAATGGTAATACAACGACCCTGGTAAGATTCCTGCTTCCTTAGCTATATCCCGTATAGATAAGGCATGAAATCCTTTTTGGCTGAATAGCTTTGCCGCTACATCAAGAATGACCTGCTTCCGGGATTTTCTAACCTTTGCCTTATTCTCTTTATTTTTAGTCATTTATAATATTTTGTACTTGCCATAAAAGTGTACTATATCGAACAATGCGACAATATTCAAACAAACGTTCGATTTAAGGGTGACAAGTAAGTAATATGATTATCAATAAATCAAAATAACTCTTCAGGGGCTTCTAAAATGAATACTTACCAATTATTAATCAATGGGGTTTTAGTAAATACCAAAAAGAGTATGGACGTTATCAACCCTGCTAATGAAGAGCCATTTGCTACAGTTGCTTTAGCAGATGAAGAAGAATTAGATCGCGCAGTTAGTGCAGCCATAAAAGCTTTCGAGACTTATAAGACAAGTTCTATCAAAGAACGTCAGGGCATACTTGTCAAAATTGCAGATGCTATTCTTGAAAACAAAACAAAAATAGCGACCGCCCTTACTATGGAGCAAGGAAAAACTCTTCAATCAGCTGTAATGGAGGTTGAGTTTGCGGCTTCATTTTGCCAGCATTTTTCCGAGGTAGATATTCCATCAGAAGTGTTGATTGATGATGCTGAACAACTTGTTGAAATCCACCATGTACCTTTAGGCGTTGTCGCTGGAATAATACCTTGGAACTTCCCTTTTCTTATTTGTATTTACAAACTGGCCCCTATTCTACTGGCTGGTAATAGCTTAATTATTAAGCCAGCTCCAAGTACTCCTATAACAGCAGCCATTTTAGGAGAGATTATTAAAGATATTGTCCCAGCAGGTCTCGTTAATATACTAATAGATAATGGGGAGCTTGGCCCAAAAATTACTACTCATAAAGGTATAACTAAAATTTCATTTACTGGTTCAATCGAAACAGGTAAAAAAATCTTGGAGAGTGTGGCACCAACCCTTAAGAGACCGACATTAGAGCTTGGTGGAAATGATGCTGCAATTGTATTGAATGACGTAGACCCTAAAATTGTAGCAAAAAAAATACTTGGTTCTGCCTTTCTGAATAGTGGACAAACATGCATTGCCTTAAAACGTCTCTACGTACAAGAAAAAATATACGATGAACTTTGCGAAGAACTTGCAACGCTTGCGAATTCCGCCACCATTGGTGATGGAATGGATGAAAAGTCTCAATTTGGACCTGTACAAAATAAAGAACAGTACGAAAAAATAAAAAACTATATTGAAAATGGTCGACAAAATGGCAGCATTATTGCTGGCGGAGTAATTCCTAAAGGCCCTGGGTACTTTATCCCTCTAACGCTTGTAAAAGATATAAAAAATGGGACAGCTCTCGTGGATGAAGAACCATTCGGCCCGGTTCTACCCATTATAAAATTTACAACAATTGACGAGGCCATCGTTTATGCAAATGACTCTTCTTATGGACTGGGGGGCTCTGTTTGGTCAAATGACCTAGACAAAGCATATGCTATTGCTGAAAAAATGGATGCAGGAACAATTTGGATCAACCAACATACTGCATTTGGGCCTAATATACCGTCATGCCCAATGAAACAATCCGGCCTAGGTGTTGAATGGGGAAAAGAGGGGTTACTTGAATACACCTCCCTTAAAGTTATAAATCGAGCAAAATTGTAGACACAAACATTGTTGAAATGAGTGTGCTTAATTGCCTTTCTAATCCAGCTTCAATTAACTACCTTTACACCATAAATGTACTAATCCGATATCACATAAGAAAATAACTGTTCGACTTCTTCATTATCTAATTTTCCATTCCACGCAGGCATCAAACCTTTACCATTCAGTACAGAGTTGATAAAACGGTTTTTATCACTTTTAGGGAATGTCCTGAGGTCGTAGGTAGTGCTTCCTGATGTTACTCGATTTATCCCATGGCAATGAGAGCACGTATGATTAAACAAAATTCGCCCTTTCTTCGCAGATGCACTTAACGGAGACCTTTTAGTTTTTTTGACCACTTGCACAGTATCAATTTGTTTCAGCAAGATACTCTCACCCTTTATAGATTTAGACGTGTTATGAGCATTTGTTGATGTAAGTGCAAATACCCACAAAGAACCGCCTGGATTGATTTCTTTTAAGTTTTTATCGCCTGAAAATGGGGCATATGCACCCCCTAACCCGCTCATAACTGCTATGTATTGAACACCATCTAATATATATGTTGTTGGAGGCGCGATAATTCCTGAGCCTGTTTTAAAATACCAAAGGACATCTCCAGATTGAGAATCAAAAGCGTATAGCTCTCCGGTTTGCGAACCACTAAAAACCAAATTCCCAGCGGTGCTTAGCACCCCACCATTCATGGGTACTGACGAAGGAACCTCCCATTTTGATTTGCCTGTCAAAGGATCAATAGCTTTCAAGTAACCCGTTGGTCCATCTGTCTTAAGCCACTCAAAATCCATGCCTATATAGAATACACCCGGTTTAAATTCTGGCTTAAATGGCGTATATTTCCAGCCTCTGTTGAAAGTATTCACATAAGCCAACCCAGTTTTAGGGCTAAAAGACATTCCTGCCCAGTTCTTACCCCCAAAGGCTGAAGGCCAAATTTCTGCAGAGTCACCTTTTTCTTTAAGGTTCTTTGTACGTTCTGATAAAATAGGCCGACCAGTTTTTAAATCAATACCATTTGCCCAAGTTATTTTTGATACAAAAGGGTTAGCTTTCAAAAGTTTTCCATTAACCCGGTCTAGTACATAGAAGAAACCATTTCTGTTCGCCTGCATCAAAACTTTGTGTGTTTTTCCGTCAATATCCAGCTCTGTTAAAACAGGTTCATTAACGCCATCATAATCAAAAGCATCATTCGGCGTAAATTGGTAGTGCCAAACTAACCTACCGGTCTTAGGTTTTAGAGCTAACATTGAGTTTGTGTAAAGGTTGTCCCCCTTACGTACAGACGGGTTCCAAGGGCTAGGATTGCCAACTCCCCAGTAAACAATATCCAGCTCAGGGTCGTATGAGCCTGTTAGCCAGGTTGGCCCGCCGCCCCTTTTCCAAGTATCGCCAGGCCAAGTGTCCCCACCTGGCTCATTGGGTGAAGGGATAGTGTAAAAACGCCACAGGTGGTTACCTGTATTTGGTTCCCAGCCATCAATATAACCTCTGACGCCAAATTCACCTCCAGATACACCTGTGATGACAACATCATTTGCAATAAGCGGCGCTAATGTCATGGAGTAACCATCTTCTGGTTTAGCCGCTTTAGCCTTCCATACTTGCTTACCATTTAACGCATCCAAAGCAACAACAAAACCATCCATTGTTACTCTAATAACTAAGTTTTTATATAATGCTGCCCCTCTATTTACAATCCCGCAACAAACAAGCGTTTCTTTTGGGTATTCATGTTTAGCTTTCCAGATTTGATGGCCCGTTCTGGCATCAATGGCATAGGTTGCGTTATGGGATGTAATAAATAGCTTTCCATTGCGCATTAATGGATTGGCTTCTTGTCCGCGGTTATCTCCTAGACTAAAGTTCCAAACTGGCACAAGGTTACCAACGTTATTACGATTAACCTGTTCTAAGACACTAAACCTATTGAGGTTATGTCCTAACCCATATTGAGATGGATCACTATTTTTTGTTACATCCTCTAGTGTTTGGGCGTAGAGTGTATTATTAACAAAAAAACAAATTAATAAAACCACTAATAGACCACATCTGTTTTTAAACATAGAAAATTTAAACATATTTACCTCGTCATATCTTTTATTATAAAAATGGTCGGTTTATACAAGTAAGTTTATTGAGCAGAGGGAAAGTTGGGTGCCCTTTTCTCTCTGATTGCCGCTACGCCCTCTTTGGCATCTTCACCTAAGAAGTTCAGCATTTCCTCACGTAATGAGGCTTCAAAAATAGGCGATGCCATTTGCATCCAGCCATTTAAGGTTTTCTTAGTACCTTTAATAGCAGGTTGGCTGCCTCTAGCCAGTTTGTTGGCCACTTTCATTGCCCTTTCCATCAACTCTTCATGGGGTACGCAAAGGCTAACCATTCCAATTCGCTCAGCTTCTTCACCATTAAGGAAATCAGCCGTCATAAGGTAATATTTTGCTTTTGCCATACCGCATAATAAAGGCCAAATAATGGCTGCATGGTCACCTGCTGCAACGCCTAATTTGACATGACCATCTGTAAACTTACCGTGTTCTTTAGAAATAACACTGATATCAGCTAACAAGGCAACCACCAATCCTGCACCAACTGCTACGCCGTTAATGGCTGAAATAATCGGTTTTTCGAAACTTAAAATGTTGTAGACCAAATCCGCCGCCTCTTTTCTAACACCTTCTAATGCCGCCGCGTTACCAACCATGCCGCTAACCCAATCCAAATCACCGCCGGCAGAAAATGCACGATCACCCGCGCCTGTTACCACAACCACTTTAGTGTTATCGTCTGCTTCAATCACGTCCCAAATTTTTGTCAGTTCCCAATGTAACCTTGCATTGGTCGCATTCATTACTTCAGGTCTGTTAAGCGTTACCAGTAATACGCCGTTGTCTTTATGATCAAATAATAAATGATGAAAGTCTTCATATTTCATGGTGT
>JAESUK010000069.1 GCA_016763095.1 Alphaproteobacteria bacterium | reverse complement strand
TGCACCCATATCAATAAGGGTTTCATAAAGCCCAAAGCGGCGGGCGTTGATTCCGATATTATTTAACCTTACTTCTGATCCCTCACATAGTAATGCTGCCACAGTTGGAAAAGCCGCCGAACTTGGGTCGGCAGGAACATCAATGGCACAACCTTCTAATGTCTGTCCTCCCTCTATTGTAATCTCTAAACCATCTGTCGTGATCTCAACACCAAAAGCTTTTAACATGCTTTCCGTGTAATCTCGTGTTGGCTCAAGCTCTGTAATCTTAGTTGTTCCTTTGGCATTTAGTCCTGCCAAGAGAAGTGCTGATTTCACTTGTGCAGAGGCAACAGGCAATTTATAGGTAATAGGCTTTAGCGCGGATGAACCATCCATTTTAAGAGGAAGTCTTCCACCTTCATTTGCTTTAAAGACAGCGCCCATTTCTGTAAGAGGGTCAATCACGCGACTCATGGGACGTTTAGACAAAGAATCGTCTCCTCCCAAAATTGCACTTACATCATATCCTGATATTAAGCCCATCAGAAGTCGCGTTGATGTACCGCTGTTTCCCATATCAAGGGGAATGGTCGGGGTAGTAAATCCTTTAGCACCAACACCCATAATACTCCAAGCCCCATCCCCACGGTTTATGATTTTTGCACCTAATGCACTTAATGCATTGGCCGTGCATGTGACATCACCACTTTTGAGGAGGCCATAAACAAGGGTCTCTCCTTCCGCGATGGCACCAAGCATAAGGGCGCGGTGAGAGATAGATTTATCACCAGGAACACGAAGGTGTCCTGACAATGCTGAAATTTTTGTGGAGATATAGTTACTCATACGCTTATGAATAAAGGAGAACCCGTTCAAGTCAACAGGATTTATTCCTCAAAATAGTCGAAAGACCCTGAATATTTATTTGTAAATTCATCAAATTCTTTTTCAGGAATAGCGCGCGAATATCTAGAGCCTTGGACTTCGTCTCATCCTTGCTCCATAAGAAACTTTTGATGCTCAATTGTCTCAACACCTTCGGCAATAACTTTTAGGTTCAAGGAATGCCCGAGTGTAATGATTGTACTTGTGATCGCCGCGTCATCCGCAGAGGTTAAGGCGTCCCTGATGAAAGATTGGTCGATTTTCAAACGGTCAATTGGGAACTGACGGAGGTACGCAAGAGAAGAGTACCCTGTTCCAAAGTCATCAATCGCAAGTTCAACACCAAGGGCGTGTAATTCATCAAGGACTTTAACCGTATGATCAATGTCATCCATGAAGGCACTCTCTGTCACTTCAAGCTCAAGAAGGTGAGGTTCTACACCTGTCTTTTTAAGAATTTTCTTCGTGAAAGAAGCAATGTCACTTTGTTGGAATTGTACGCCTGATACGTTGACGGCAATACGGATGTTTTTCCCCGCCTTATGCCATTTTTTTGCCGTTACACAGGCGGTTTCTAAAACCCATTCGCCAATCGGAACGATAAGACCTGATTGTTCCGCAATTGGAATAAAGTCCGCCGGAGAAATCCACTGTCCGCCTTCCTTACTTTGATCTGGTTTCCACCAACGAAGTAGGGCTTCCGCGCCAATAATTTCACCAGTTTTAAGGTCAAGCTGGGGTTGGTAGTTAAGCGTAAGCTGATTATGGTCGATCGCATCACGTAAATCGCGCAACATTTGGAAACGTGCTTGTACAGCATGATCAAAATCTTCCATATATTCGCGGTATGTATCACGTCCTGATTCTTTCGCGCGATTCAACGCAATATCAGCATTTTTCAATACTTGATCAGGCTCATGCCCATCATCAGGGAATGTGGATACACCTATAGAAGCTCTAATCTGGAAGTCTTCATTAAACACAGAGAACGGGGCCATACGAATAAGACCTTGAACTTTTTCGGCAGCCTGTTTGGCCGTCTTCATGTTTCCGGAGAGTGGAATTTGAACAGAGAATTCATCTTCACCTGTACGTGCGACAATAACAGTGTCAGGAAGGGATGATCTTAAACGAATTCCGACGGCTTTAAGGATTGCATCCCCAACATTGTGCCCCATGGAATCGTTGATGTCTTTAAAATGATCAAGGTCGAGCGTGATAATAGCAGAGCGCATATTGTTCTCGTAGGGTGTGTTGCTCGCACCTTCTTTAACTTCTGCTATTTTTTCTAAAAAGCTCGTTCTGTTTGGAAGGCCTGTGAGGCTGTCATAATAAGCGAGCCTGTGAATTTGGTCTTGAGCACGATTTTTAATCTCATGGATATTTTTAGCATTTTGGCGAATAAGGTCTTGGGTGAGCGTAATCGCATTTCCGATTTCATCATTATTACCAAAATGAGATGTCTCTATATATGGGCTCTCAGGATTTTTTGCTGCCGCTATTAAGTTTTTTTGTAAAAACATAATAGGCTCAAGCAACCATTTCCCCAATGCAATCATCAGCACAACGGTCACGAAGGCGGAGAGCAAAAGCATAACCCATATGGTTTGTTTGACGTGGTTTATAACATCTTGCGTTACTTGTGAAGAGTTAAGGCGTGTCACGATGTAGTAAGGGCGACTGTTTAAATCACGAGGACGGAGCACTATCTCATAGTTGTTTCCGTTACCACTGCGGTAGGTCTTATCAAGATCATCAAGATCATTAATGAAGACATGCGTTGGCTCACCTTTATAGCCGAGCAAATCAAAATTAATGGAATAAACTGAAAAACCACTGATTGGCGTGTATGCAATAAGACGTTGCATTTCACCTTTATCAAAGGGCATGGCAAGTAAATCTGTGTTTTTGTAATCAAGAGTCGGAATAATTGCCGTTTTTGCGAGCTTAACAATGTTGGCAATTTTCTTTGTTTCATAAGTTTTGATAGTCGATGCTAAGATAATCGCTTGCACACTCATAATCGTTAAGAACACTGCAATTGCAACACGCCAACTAAGTTTGCTCCGCCACAATTGTCCTCCTGAAGACAGGAGTGTCTCAGAAAGCGAAGTTGGGGTGGCAGTTGGCGTACTTTTGACCGTACTTGAAGAGTTGGTGCTTGCCTGTGTTGTGGTAGTATTTGGCATTATTTGATCCTATAGATACGTTTTCATGTTCTAATACGCGTGCGTGACTGTCAATCAGAAACAGCACATATATAAAATTTTACATAAATATGGTTAAAATTTAGTTTAGAAAGGCAAACTCATTAGAGAATCATAATATAAGCGCAGATACTTGTCTAGTGATAACCTTTTGATTAGACATATTTTTTGTCGATATACGTAAAAGAGGGGCGTTTGCAGCAATCATTGCTTTATTAATAAATTTGTCCCTTCTTTTACGATCTGGGCGATTATGGGAGGAATCGTCAAGTTCTATACAGAGTAGAATTTCGGTGGTTTCTTGGTCGAAAAGCACGAAATCTATGTGTTTTGCAGAGATCTTAGGTCCAAATCCTTTGTGCCAATCGCTATCAGAACAATTGATGATATCCCCCAAGCGCACCTGCATAGCAATACCAACATCAGGAAATGACTGCGCACAAATTTTTAGAAGCGTTTTGTAGAAGGCTACCTCTGTTTTGGTCAGAAGATGCTTGCGGGCAAAATAAGGGTATTTCTCTTTGCCCAGTGTAAACACACCGAGTAACAGAATAACAACCACAAACAGACCTATAGCAAGCGTATCGGGGGATAAAAAATCTATGAAAGTATTCAGCTCCATTAAAGGGTGAGGCTCCAAGGAAGGTCACCCATATTAAGCCCAACAGGAAGAGGGGTCACGGTTTCCTCTCCACATGTTAACGGCGTAACTGTGCTGTTTTTCCGAACAAGCTCAAATGTCTCATCAGGAATATCAAGTCCATAAAACTGCGCGCCATTAAGACATAAAAAGCGTTTGAAGGTCTCTTGGGCAATTGGATCGTCTAAATTAAGCCCTGATTTTTCAAATGCCATCGCATAAAGTTGGGGTGCGCACCCACCTGTAAAGCATCCCGCCGCACATCCGCATTCTGTCGCTTTTGTTGTGTGGGGTGCGCTATCTGTGCCTGCAAAAAACTTGGTATTGTTAGGGTCTATCACCGCTTGTCTGATGGCCTCACGATCCGCATCAAACTTAACAAGAGGTAAGCAGAACAGGTGATATTTAAGACCTTGCACTAAATGCCCGACGGTAAATAAAAGATGTTGAGGTGTGACGCTTGCCACAACATTGCCGCCAGAGCTTTGCGTAAAAGCAACCGCTTCCTTGGTTGTGATATGTTCACAGACAATCTTGAGATCTGGAAAATCTTCACGAAGTTTAGGCATTTCATTGAGGTAGAAATTTTTCTCAGCGCTTACTTCTACATCGAAATATTTTTCGCCATGTGTGCCGTGCTCTTCCCCATGAATGCATAGAACAATGCCATGATCAGACATGGCTTGAAAAACTCCATTTTCGATAAAGCTGTTTAACGGGCGACCATGATCAGAATTTGTTGTGCCGTGAGGGGGGTAGTATTTACATGCTTTTAAAAGCAATGATTTTGCGCCTTCCTCAATCATATCAGGCGTAGTGTCTTTGGTCAGATAAAGAGGAGCAATGATGGCTTTAAAGCGTTCCCCTCCTGCCGCCACGATTTGGTGCATGTAATATTCAATGCTCCAATAATCAAGAGGGTCAGTATCAAGGACTTTGCCAACAGGTGGCTTTGTATTGGGCATTGCCAGCACGCCAGCACATCCCATATCAAGCTGAGCCTGAACAAAAGATGTCATGTTATCACCTTGGCGTAGGTGAACATGGAGGTCATACCAAAGGGGGAGTGTCATAGTTGTCATGGCGTTTTATCTCATCTGTCTAAAAAATCTAATTATTGATAAGCTATTTTTGAAGTGCCGTACAGCCTACGAAAGCTCTTGAGCATAAAGTGCGGCCTTGCGCTTAGTATTCATAGGGTCTGTGACATACCCAATATGCTCCCACCCGTTATGCGTATAAAAGCTTGAGGACACAGACGTATATAGGTGGATGTTTCTGTATCCCATGATCTTTGCTTGTTGTTTTGTATGCTCGATCAAAAATTGCCCCAAGCCCCGTCCCCGATATTGTTCATCGACATACAATGAACTCAGCCATGGGGAGAGGTTTTCACGTTCACTATGCCCATGCTTTTTCAAACCTACCATGCCAACAGCAACATCGTCCTTAAGTGCAATCCACATGAGGGGAAGTCCATCCCCAGTGAGCCGTGACACATAGGTTTTTTTCATTTCAGATAATGTACAACCTTCAACATGTTTACCCCATTCGTCATAGCTCCACTGAACGCAAATGTTTAAAAACTTTGGTTTGTCTTTTAAGAGACAGATATCTAAATCATTGAGCCTAAGCATTTTCCCTGCGCTTCCTCAATTGCTGCATAGGGTTAAGAGCACCAAAATCATACATAATCTTTAGAACAACCAGAAGACCAAGCGCCCACATAGGTTGGTGTAAAAATTCTGCCATTATTCCACCAAAAATGAGTGTGATGTGTAAGACAATAATACGTCCATAGGGTGACATCATGATGTGTGGTATGCGGGAAAATTTGCTAATATTCTCAGGATCAAAGCGAGGGTTTTTTGCTTTAAATTTGTTGATTTCTTCTTGAGAAAGTTTTCCGCTTAAAATCTGTTGTTCGATCAAGGAGGGCTTGTCAAAATCTTGAATGGTTTTAATTCCCTCCGCAATACAAATTGCAAGGATGCCCCAAAACAAACCACCATGTGCAACGCCTTTTACAAAGAGGTATGTCGAAGCAATGTCAAAATCAGGAAGCTCTAAATCACCTTCATAGAAGAATGAGGTGAGAAAAGAGAAATGCCCCATCGTAAACATCCCATAGTGAACTGTAAAAAACCCAATAAAAAATGATGTTCCAATAACGGCGCCTATTTTTGAAAAAGGGTTATCTTGAAGGAAAATTGATAATCCCACTCCAAACATTTTAAGTGCGGTATAAAGTCCAATAATAACGTTTTCAACCCAATACAGAAAGAAAACGGAAAACACATCCCACCCCCAAAACAAAACTCCATAGAGAGGAATAAGGTTTCCGATTAAAACAGGAATCCATTTGGGAATAATTGTAGTTTGGCGTTCAACGCTAGTATCTTCATTCATTTTGATATGACATCATGAATTGTGTTAGAATAAAAGGAGTAAATGTTAAATAGGAGTAAACATCATGGGATGCGACTGTACAAAATGTGACTGTAAAGATAACTGCGACAGATCATGCAGATGTTCTTGCTGTAAATAAATTTACATATAAATAATCTTGTGCTATGTACCTTGTGTGAATAGTAAAATACAAGATTTAAGACCTATTTTTGACCATTTCTCCCGAGATGTTTGGCCTTACTTTATTGGTGTAAATTGCTATCAGCATGCATTGGGAATTCCAATTATACCTATTAGTTTATTCCAGCATGGTAAGTCAGAAAATGACACCAAACGTTTATAATATTTTATAAGCTTACCCCAGGTTTTACCAATACTAGAAAAGTTGATTACGATTTTAATGACTTTAAATCATTTAAGTCCCAAATATTAAATGGGTGTTTGGATGATGGTCTTATTGACGTGGGAACTTGTATGCCATCTTCAATAGATGGATATAAGATCTGTGCTTTACTATTTTCCGAAGAAAAAAGAGACTTTCATTTCTCTGTTTTAAATAAAGCCAAAAAATGGGAAGAGAAATTCATTAATGAACCCATCATTGTAAGTGATAATCTACCGGAAAGAGACGGCTATATATTTGATAGATATTTATTAATTCCAAAGGCATTGGAAAAATGCGATCCAAATCCTCAGGCTCAGAGTTCCTATATTATAAAGCCTACAGTGAATAAGAGCGGTTTTAAAATTATAAACGATACGCCTAGAGATGAGGGTAATCGTGTTGTTGTGTTGCATGAAGGTGGGAATGAATACGGCGTGTTTCTCGATCCTACAAACCCTTGTATTGTTCCTTTGCCAGATTTACCAGCCTGCACCGTAAATCACATTCGACCATTTGTTGGGATATAATACTCCCTATTGAATCTCCTCCCGTCATCCTATAAATACAATGGATGAACAATTTACATTTATATAATTCCCTGACCCGCAAAAAAGAAGCTTTTACACCGATCAACCCAGATCACGTGCGTTTATATGCATGTGGACCAACAGTTTACAGCTATGCCCATATTGGGAATGCACGAATGGCGATTGTCTTTGATACGCTAAGAAATGTGCTCAATACGCTATATCCAAAAGTAACTTATGTGTCCAACATCACAGATGTTGATGACAAGATTATGAAAGCCGCGGATGAAACAGGCGTTGAAATTTCCGAAATTACAAAAAAATATACCGATATATATAATGAGGATATGAGCGCGTTGGGCATCAAAGCACCAGACATTCAACCTCACGCCACTGATCATATTGGTGAGATGATTACAATAATTAAAAAGCTAATTGAGCGTGGGCATGCCTATGACTCTGATGGGCATGTCTTGTTCAGCGTTCCCTCGTTTGAAAAATATGGGGGGTTGTCTGGACGTTCTCGTGACGAACAAGTGGCAGGTGCACGCGTTGAGGTTGCAAGCTATAAAAAAGATC
>JAESUK010000068.1 GCA_016763095.1 Alphaproteobacteria bacterium | reverse complement strand
GGTTGGTAATGTCCTTCGATCTCGCCCATGATTTTGCACCCCAAATCATTGATGATTGGATATTCCATGAGGTGTTTATGGAGGAGGACAATTTTATTGTTCTTAAGCCCGTGTTTAAGTGGTTGGCCGTCCCAGATATATCCACTCCTTACGAAAAATCCTGCATATTGCTCTATATCAAGGGTGCGTAAAAGTTGAGAAATCTCTTGGGTGATATCTGGAAACATTAGTTCATCGGCATCAAGAAAAAATACCCAGTTATGCTTTGTTGGGATGTTGTCCAAACACCATTGTCGTTTTTTTGGATATAGCCCGTTCCAATGAAACGACTTGAAGGTTGCGTTATGGCGCTTAGCCATTGGTTCTGTATTTGGGTTATCGCCTGAGTTTATCACCCATACATCATCAAAATATTCGACATAAATTAGGCTTTGTTCAAAAATTGGAGAGAGGTCTCGACCTATATCTTTGGTGACAATAATAATAGATATTGGCGGTGGGGTTTCACGCATCAGAATGTCTTTTGGGTAAAACCGATTAGAATTCCGATGAATGCTCCAGAAAGTGCAAACATCAAAAGGATGATTTTTGAACGGGGGTGAAATGGGTTTGCAGAGCTTGATGGTGGATCAATAATGTGCATGGCGAAAGAACGATCAGAGTTTACCATGATGGCTTCGCGTTCTAGATCAATGAGGAGTTGTCCAAGGGCCTTTTTGTGATCAATGTTGAGAGCTTGTCCCAATGCCTTTGTGATATAAGCACGGCGATCATTAATAAGCTTTTTATGATCGTTTCGTATGCTTTCATCTGTGAGGGCGTGAAGTTGAAGGAGAAAATTGCTCGCAAAATCTGGATTTGGGTGGGTGTAGCTGATTTCTATTAAATCGTTCGTGTTTTGAACGGGTGTAATGCGGATTTTCTTATGGAAGTAGCTTGATAAATCATTATCTGACCATGATGTAGGGTTAATAGAGAACAGCCCGTATTTTTTATCGTATGAGAGTGCTTTAATATGTTCTGGTACTTTTATGATCATTCCTGCAACACGGGGGCTTCTGAACATGGTTCTGTACATGCTTTGGTGCATCTGTGACAGGGATGCTGTGTTGTCGCTTCTGAGAGGGCGTAGGGCGTTTGTTTGTGTGCTGTTAATGGTTTGCATTGAGATAGATGGAACGGAGCCCGCAACCATTGTGACTTTGTAGGTTTTTTGTGCCGTCCAGATATAAAGACCTGCAATGATAAGCCCGATGATGCTTCCGACCATGATAAACATCTTGATTGTCCAGAGGTCATGGAGGAGTTCAGGTAGGGTTTCGGGTTCTTGTATTATGGTTGTTTCATCAAATTATGCATACGTTGAAGCCAGACTTGCCATGATTGCTCTGGAATGAACCGTCTTGCCGCTTCAATTGCGCCTTCTTGATGTTTGAACCAGATTTTCTCATCATTTCTGTAGGCTTCGATGGCATTGATAAGTCCCTGTTCATCATCTTGTTCAATTACTGTGCCGCATTCAAAGTCGCGCATTACTTTTGAAATCTCAGAGTTTTTAGGTCCAATGAAAATACATGGACGGCTTGCGGCAATTGCGCTGTAGAATTTTGACGGAACCATAAGTCCTTCGGCCTCTTTATCGAGGGTTACTATATGGATGTCACCACTTTCCATGAGCGGTTTTAGAGCGCTTTCAGGCTGATATGGAATAAGGCGGATATTTTGTAATCCACCTTCATTTTTGGCTGTGAGAAGTTTTTCATGCCCGCGTTTATCGCCCACAAAAACAAATTCGATATCTGGAGCATCCTCTTGGATTATGCGCGCAGCGTTTATGATGGTCTCAAGCTTATGAGCACGTCCAATCGTACCAGCGTAGAGCACACGGAACTTTTGAGTCTCATCAAAAATGATATCTTTTTCATCTTTTGATGTTTTGACTTTAAGAGCTTTTCTTTGGGGTTTTGATTTGCCTTTGCTCTTCTTTTTGGTGGGTGTTCTTTTTTGTGTTGGGTTGTACCAGTTAGGAATGACCGTAATATTACTTGGAATAACATTTTTGTTGGCAATTTTCCGTGCCATGCATCGTCCAATCACAATGACTTTGTCACATTTTCTAAGCGCGCGTGAGGAGGCCCAGTTTGTCATGGTTTTTAAAATCTTTGGGTACCCAAGGACAGGGAAAAGATCAGGGTAGAGGTCTTGGCACCAGTGGACATGACGTGATCCCTTTAGTAGGGAAACAATGCGTCCAACCACAACCAGTAAAGGTGGGTCTGTCATTGTGACGATGATATCCGTGCGGGGTTGAAAAAGAGCAAGGGTTAAGAGGCGTAGCCATGCCCAAACATATCCGAGAAAGCTTTTCCCAAACCATGCTCTTGCCGTTTTAATTTTTAGTCTCTTCGAGGTAGGCTTTGCTTCTTTTGATGTGTGAAGCGATAAAATCGTTACATCCCAGCCATCTTGTGCGAAGGCGCGTGACAAATCTCTGAGCACACGCCCTGTCTCTCCCTGCTCAGGGAAGAGCACACGATTCATAAATAATATGGAGGGCTTCTTTCGCATGCTATACCTCTAACATGATCAAACTTTGCCTGCAATGGTGTGGCGATTATTCTGAATGTTTTCCAATGGTTTCCTGTGAAAAGCAGAGGCTCAGGAGTAAGGTAAAACATAGCCCAAATCCCAATGATTTATAGCCACCATATAACAGCATATTAATGGAGAGGCATAAAAGCAGTGCAATTGCTAAAATTAATGGTGTAAGTCGTTTGAAAGAAAGAGCATTGAAGAGGTGAATGAAGCTACTTGTCACAAAGATAAGCATTAAGGTCACGCCGATTATACCTATTTTAAGCCAAAGGGATGAAAATAGATTATGTGTGAAATTCACATACATGCCTGCAGAGGCGGGAGATTCAATGCCTGCGCCCCATCCCAACCCAATCATGTGATTAATGGCTGATGATCCCATTTGTTGAGATACTGCGTTAAACTCCTCAAAGCGTTGGTTGAAGCCAACCAAGTGTTGTTTTTCAATAAGCGGTGTGAGAATCGTTAAGAGAGGATCAATAAGGATGAAGAGCGTTGTTGTTCCTGCCAAGGCAATGATAAAAAAGCGTTTAGGGCGATACAAAAATATCCAAATATTGAGCAGAGTAAGAGAGATAACAACAGCCCCAATACCTGCACGCATTTGGCTTGTATAAAGTACATAAAGTGTAATGAGTGTGAGTATGCTTGATCCAATTATTTTAAGTGAACGTATTCCGATTAGATGTGTCCTTCCTGTGTCGTTTAGGTCTTTGTAGAGGAATAATAAGCTTATCAATATCATTACCGCATAACACGCAGTGAAGAGAATCTCGGGGGAGATGGAGAGGTAGAGCACTCCGATTTCTCCCGTGTCAT
>JAESUK010000067.1 GCA_016763095.1 Alphaproteobacteria bacterium | reverse complement strand
GGTCGGTATCCCTTCATCCCCGCGTGGCGTACCTCAAATCGAAGTCAAATTTGATATTGACGCCAACGGAATTGTGAACGTTTCTGCCAAAGACAAAGCAACGGGAAAAGAACAAAATGTTCAAATCCAAGCGTCTGGGGGCTTGAGTGATTCTGATATTGATCAAATGGTCAAAGATGCAGAAGACAATGCGGATAGTGACAAAGAAAAACGTGAACTCGTTGATCTTCAGAACCAAGCAGAGGCCTCTATTCATACAACCGAGAAATCCATCAAGGATCTTGGTGATGAATGTCCAGCCGAGCCAAAAGCTGCTGCAGAAGCGGCAATATCAACATTGAAGGAGTCTCTAGAGACATCTGATAAAGCTTCAATCCAAGAAAAACTACAGGCACTACAAGAATCCTCTATGAAAATTGGTGAAGCAGCGTACAGAAAAGCTCAAGAAGAGAGTGCTGGCGCAGAAAGTGAACCAATGGGCGAAGACGCGACACCATCTGATGTGCCTGATGATGTTGTTGATGCTGACTTCACAGATCTCAGCCTTGATGACGATGATGCTGAAAGTAACGACAGCAAAGACGATGGCAAAGCCGCTTAAATAAGGTCAAAGAGCACTTAATTTGAAGTGCTCTTTTTTCCATTTTTACAAAAAGATAAACCATGAGCACCAACTTTTATAAAGTTCTAGATGTAGGACCTACAGCCGACAAAGCCGAAATTAAAAAGGCTTATCGCAAACTTGCGATGAAATACCATCCTGATCAAAATAAAGATAGCAAAGAGGCAGAAGCTAAGTTTAAAGAAATAAATGAAGCCTATGACACCCTAAAAGACCCTCAAAAAAAAGCCGCATACGACCAGTACGGTCACGATAGCTACACGCAACAAGGCAGTGGTGGCGGTGCAGGAGCAGGGGCAGCTGGGTTTGGAAACTTCTCTGACATATTTGAAGATATGTTCGGTGGTATGGGTGGCGGCGGACGTAGCACAGCAGGTCCGATGCGTGGTGCTGATATGCAGTTCCAAATGGATATTTCTCTTGAAGATGCTTACAACGGCAAAGAAGCTAAAATTCGCGTTCCCTCCATAGAGAAATGTAACACATGTAAAGGGTCTGGCTCAAAAGACTCTGGTGGAGCTGAAAAATGCTCATCTTGTAACGGAAACGGACGCGTCCGTGCCCAACAAGGTTTTTTTACAATTGAGCGTACATGCCCAACCTGTAACGGTGAAGGACAAATCATCAAAGACCCCTGCTCTCCATGTGGCGGTGCGGGTCGCGTGAAAAAAGAGAAGACCCTCAAAGTTAATATCCCAACAGGAATTGACCAAGGTCGCCGTATTCGACTAGCAGGCGAAGGGGAAGCTGGATTTAAAGGCGGACCTCCTGGTGACCTCTATGTTTTGATCGGTGTAAAATCACATAAGTTTTTCAAACGAGACGGAGCGAATTTGCACTGTAGGATTCCCATCCCGATGACCACAGCCGTGATTGGAAGCTCTATTGAAGTTCCAACAATTGACGGGAAGAAAAGCAAAGTTAAGATTCCAGAAGGGACACAGACAGGACAACAATTCCGCCTTAAAGGCAAAGGAATGACGGTTCTAAAGTCCTCTACGCACGGAGATATGTTCATAGAAATCTATGTTGAGACACCTGTTAATCTTGATAAGAAACAAAAGAAAATTATTCAAGACCTCGGCGATACGCTACAAAAGGCAGGAAAGCATTCTCCTGAGAGCGATGGCTTCTTCACGAAGATGAAGGACATCTGGAGCGATCTCAAAGACTAATCTAAAATCTATATGGATAGGTTTTCTGAATTGAGCAAAGACGCTTTCTTTGCGCTTCCCCATAGATATTGCCCAACACCACCTTGTGACGGTAAAACGCGGTGACATGGGATAAGAAAGGATATTGGATTAGCCCCAACAGCTGTACCAACAGCTCTATACGCCTTAGGGCGACCAATATTTTGTGCAATTTCTTGATATTGAATAGTTGCCCCTCGCGGGATTTTCAAAAGCTCACGCCAAACATTCACTTGAAAGTCTGTGCCATACACCGCCAACGGCATATCAGATGGTGTTATCCCAGCATCCTCTTCAAATGAAGCCTCAGGAAAACGGTCACGCATAACAGCGCCATCAAGGTCGTACCCCATCCAGCATATTCCCTCATCACACACACCATGCATCATCGTACCTCCCTCAGTGTTCTGGACGCTATAGCGAATATGCAACGGTCGGCGTGTCAGCCTCTTTATATCTTCAGATAGACAAGTCATACATCCATCTTTATACATTTATCTATGAAGAAACAAGACATACAAACATTTTTCGAGCGACTACGGGAACAAAAGCCCGAACCACAAGGCGAGCTGTTCCACACTAACCCATATACACTGTTAGTGGCGGTGGTTTTATCTGCACAAGCAACCGACAAAGGTGTGAACAAAGCAACTCCCGCGCTGTTTGAAGCGGCACCTACCCCACAAAAAATGTTGGTGCTTGGTGAAGATAACGTCAGAGATTTGATCAAAACAATTGGGCTATTTAACACCAAGGCAAAAAATGTAATCAAGCTTTCACAAAGCCTCATCGATAACCACAATGGTGAAATCCCTCAAACACGCGAAGAACTAATCAAACTTGCTGGCGTTGGACGCAAAACAGCCAACGTTGTTTTAAACATGGCCTTTGGACACCCAACAATTGCCGTTGATACGCATATCTTTCGTATTGGAAATCGCACAGGAATGGCAAAGGGAAAAACACCTGACCACGTTGAAGATAAATTAGAAAAAGTAATCCCTAAAGAATTTTTGCTCCATGCCCATCACTGGTTAATCCTGCATGGTCGCTATGTCTGTGTTGCACGCAAACCAAAATGCAGTGAATGCATCGTTTCAGACTTGTGTAACTTTAAAGATAAAATTATTTAGATATGGGCAAAGTATAGCCAAGGAACTGAGTAAGAACATCGCTGTTCTGCTCCTCTGTTGGCTCACGCTGTTTTAAGTACATCTTATATAAGTCAGGATCATTAATAGAGAGAACATCTTCAAACGCGCCCAATTGTTTCTCAGTGAACGACTGCACATATTGGTCAGAGAATTTTCCAAGAAGCAAATCCATTTCCTTCATACCACGATGCCATGATCTGAATATTAAACGCTTGCGCCAATTCCCTATATTGCTTTCTATATTCTCGACTTTTTTGATGTTTTCTTGCATAGTCTACCTATACACAATTTATTGGGGTTTTACATGTCATTTATTAAAGAAAATATCTTCATCATCCTTGGCGTGAGCCTACCATTACTCCTCATCGGACTTTTAACCCTCTTCCAAGCCGCATCTAAAATAGATACAGCTCCACCCGAGCATCGAGCTGCCTATATTGTCAATAACCAAGCATACGGAATGCGCTTGGTTACAAATATAGATTCAGAAACGAAGCACTTAAAAATATCCGCCACAGTTTTAAAAAATATTGTTGATTCGGGAGGGATTAGAGGTACAACGCTATATATTTATAAAAAAGAATCTGGCTTACAGACATATATATTGGACACATCAAATATCTCAGAAGAAAACAAAGGCAAAGAAGTGATCATCCCGCTTCCTGAAGAAATCAAAAACCTTAAGTTCATAAGTAACACAACATCCCCAGATGGTTATAAATTTGAACATAGCGTTTATAGAAGCAGCAATCTAATGACCGAAATATTTGGTTACAATCGCCATAAGCGTAAAGATGCAGTCATTAAGAATGGTATAAAAGTCTTTCTACCAAACACCTCACGTTGGCCTCAAACCAAATTTGTAGGGTGGATTGAAAAATGAGCAAAAAATCAGATACCCTCAAAAAAATAGCGGACATAGCAAAAAAAAATGGGATCACACTTGAGGACATCAAAAACCATTATGAGCAATTAGAGCACAACCATTCCACCAAAAGCTCTTTCATTTCACGCCTCTTCTCATATTTAGGCGGAATATTCATTTTTTCTGGCTTGTCAATTTACACGGGCATGATGTGGGAAAACTTTGATAGTGCTTCGCGTGTTGTTATTACACTAGGTTCTGGAGTAATTTGTTTAATACTTGCTTTGGTTGCCATCAGAGATAAAAAATATAACAAAGCATTCACACCCTTAATGCTCATCGCTGTATTCTTGCAACCATTGGGGATATTCACCTTCATGGACGAATATATGCACAGTGATACGCCCCCAGAAGTTGCCGTCGCACTTGTGTTTGGTATAATAGCACTTCAACAGGCTTTAATATTTATGAAGCACCGCCAAACAAGCACTCTCTTTTACGCTATTTTATTCGGATACAGCACAATTATTTCCCTTGCTGTCCTCCTTGAGTCTGATGAAGATTTACTGGTTCTCATCCTTGGATTTTCAGGGATTTGCCTTGCCTATGGCATAGATAAAACACCTCATCGCGCTATCTCAGGATTTGGATATTTCCTCTCAACAATAGGCTTTGCAATTGGTGCGTTTGAACTACTCGAAAACACCTTTGACCTTGCTCTCATTGGCGTTGCCTCGGGATTAATTTACGCCAGCATATGGGCACAAAGTCGTGCATTCTTATTTGTAAGCGTCATGGTACTTCTTGGGTATTTGGGATATTTCACCTCTGAATATTTCACTGACATGGTGGGTTGGCCGATTGCGCTTATGATTCTTGGGGGTCTGTTTATCGCGATCAGTTCATGGGGCATGAAGCTCGGACAGAAAATAAGCCATAAGTAAGGTACGAATTATAATGTCACGCCCCTTTATACTCGACCCACTCTTCAGAAACCTGAAAGCTCTTTCAGGCGTAGGACCGCGTACCCTTAAACATTTTGAACGGTTAATAAACGACGAGCGTATCTTCGATCTTCTCGCCCATAAACCCATTGAGCTTATAGATCGTAGCTATACCCCCACCATTGCTGAGGCAGAAGCAGGGCGTTTGGCAACCATCAAAGTCCAAGTGCTTAAACACACACCCGCCGTACGCCGTAACTTGCCCTACCGTGTGCGTTGCAAGGATGATACAGGAACACTCGACCTTGTCTTCTTCCGCGCCTATCAAGAATACATGATGACCCAATACCCAATTGGCGAAGGCCTCATCGTAAGTGGGAAAATTGACGTCTACCGCGACCACCCCCAAATAGTACATCCTGAATTGATTGGCGATGGCACAGGAGAAGCACCCAAAATTGAACCTGTTTACCCCCTCACACAAGGAATCAGTCACAAGGTACTTCTCAAAGCCCTAAGAAGCGCGCTTGGTTTTGCCCCTAAACTTCCTGAATGGCTAGACCCAGAGTACAAAAAGAAAAACAAATGGCCAGATTGGAACAAAGCCCTCGAAACACTTCATGCACCGCAATCTCAAGAAGACCTTGATCCAAATACATCTGTACGCTCTCGGCTTGCCTATGATGAATGCCTTGCGAATCAATTAACCATTGCGCTAATGCGTCACCGTCAAAAAAAGCTCCACGGAATTTCCTACACGACAGACGGTCCACTTAAAACAAAACTACTCTCTGTACTTCCTTTTTCACTGACTGGCGCACAAATCCGAACACTCAAAGAGATTGATACCGATATAAGCAGCAAATCCAGAATGATGCGCCTTCTACAAGGGGATGTAGGAAGCGGAAAAACCATCGTAGCTGCACTCTCTATGATGAATGCCCTTGATAGCGGTATGCAAGCCGCCATGATGGCACCAACCGAAATCCTTGCTCGACAGCACTATGACAGCCTAAAGACCCTCTTCGAGCCTCTAGGCATCCGTATGATATGCCTTACAGGGCGTAACAAGGGCAAAGAACGCGATATTCTCACAGGACAAATTAAAAATGGCGCGGCACAAATCATCATTGGCACGCACGCACTGTTCCAAGATTCTATTGAGTTCCAGAATTTGGGATTTGCCGTCATTGATGAGCAACACCGCTTTGGAGTGGACCAACGGTTAAAACTTTCCAACAAAGGCAAAGGCGTTGATGTCTTGGTCATGACGGCCACACCCATTCCACGCACATTGGCACTCACATCTTATGGAGACCTTGATGTCTCCGTTCTTGATGAAAAACCCCCTGGGCGCAAACCAATAGACACACTTCTTTTTACAACCGAAAAAATCCAAGAAATGATTGAAGGTCTAAAACGCCAAATAGAAAAAGGCGCGCGCATATATTGGGTTTGTCCATTGGTCGAAGAATCTAATATTTTGGATGTAACCGCTGCCGAAGAACGATTCCAAATACTTGAAAGCATATTTGGGGAAAAAGTTGGGCTTATTCACGGACGTATGAAACCAGATGAAAAAGATACCATCATGCAAAAATTTATGGGTGGAGATCTCTCCATCCTTGTGGCAACAACCGTAATTGAAGTTGGTGTAAATGTACCAGAAGCCACAATCATGGTCATTGAATCCGCGGAACGATTCGGGCTTGCTCAACTTCATCAACTCCGTGGACGTGTAGGACGTGGTGGTGATAAATCTTACTGCTTCTTACTCTATAAATCTCCTCTATCTCAAACAGCACGAGAACGGCTCTCAATTATGCGTGAAACCGAAGATGGATTTCTTATTTCTGAAAAAGACTTAGAATTAAGAGGAAGCGGTGACGTTCTTGGCACAAAACAAAGCGGAGTTCCTGAATTTAAATTTGTAGACTTGGCCATACATGGCACACTCCTCGCTGCAGCAAGAGATGACGCAAAACTTATCATTCAAAAAGATGTGAAACTTACAACACCTCGTGGAGAAGCATTACGCACCCTGCTCTATCTCTATGAAGGAGATCAAGCTATTCAGTATCTACAAGGTGGTTAGCTCAATATTAACGACGATCTTCTGGAATAATAATTCCTGCAGAAACAACAAGCTTAACGCCTTCTTCTACCGTCATATTTAAGTATTTAAGTTCTTTCTTCGGAACAAAAAGAAGGTATCCAGATGTTGGGTTCGGCGTTGTTGGCACAAACACATTCATAGTTTCTTGACGCGTTGCATCTTGAACTTCACCTTGTGTAACACCAGTGACAAAACCAATTGACCAAACACCTTTACGTGGATATTCAAGCATCACAACTTCACGGAAGGCTTTTGACTTACTAGCCATCACCGTTTCAAGAATCTGTTTAATCGCCCCATATAGGGAACTAATCACTGGTAAACGGTGAACAATATATTCAGACAGGCGAATGATCAAACGCCCAAGGAAGTTCCGTGCAAACCACCCAACAAGAATAAAAAAGATAACGGCAAAAATAATGCCTAAACCAGGAACCGCAATTTCCTGATACTCTGGCGGAAACAGCTTTTCAACAGGAACAATTCTCCGCACTTTACTATCAATCATATTCAAAAATGAATATGTAAGATATAGAGTAATCGCAATCGGTGCGGTTACCAAAATACCTGCTAAAAAATAGTTTCTTAAACGTGCCACGGCACTTGAACTGGGCTTTATGTCATCTTCATCACTCATACTTAATGTCTTAGCCTTACAAGTAGCTTCTTACAAGTAAAAAGAGATAAAGCTATATATTATCTGGACAAATCACGATCTGATCTTTGTCTTATACTAAGATTCTACTATGGTTATTTTATGTATGATCCTTTAATTCAAATCGGTCTGATCGCTTTTTTCAGTATTGCGTCTCAATGGCTCGGCTGGCGTATTAAAATCCCAGCGATTGTGTTCCTCCTCCTGTCTGGTTTCCTCGCGGGTCCAGTTTTAGGTCTGATCGATCCGCAGGGCTTATTAGGGGACTTCTTACATCCTGCAATTTCTGTAGCGGTTGGTATTATTCTATTTGAGGGAAGCTTAACGCTAAACTTCCGAGAAGCAAAGAAAGCACGCTTTGCAATTCGCCATATTGTAATCATTGGCGCACCTGTTGGCTGGGTTCTTATGGCATTCGGCGGGCATTATCTCGGTGGATTGAGCTGGCCTGTGGCCATCACCTTTGGAGCACTTCTTATTGTAACGGGACCCACCGTTATCATGCCTATTTTGAAACAGGCGCGACTGAATGACCGCGCAGGATCAGTCCTCAAATGGGAAGGCATAATAAATGACCCCATCGGCGCTGTTTTAGCCGTCTTGGCTTACGAATATTTTCACCTCACACAGAGCGGGAACACAACAAGTGGTGAGTTCTTTATTCACACAGGAAGCATGCTACTTCTCGTCATTGTCCTCAGCATCGTCAGTGGAGTGATATTGGCGCGTATTTTAAACCGCGGGCTTGTGCCTGAATATATGAAGTCGGCCTTCCTCACCTCAATGGTCGTGATCCTATTTATCGTATGTAACAACATTCTGCATGAATCTGGACTAATCGGTGTCACCCTTCTCGGGATTACCCTTGCAAATCTAGGGGTCACAAGCATTGATGAACTAAAGCGTTTCAAAGAAACCATTACAATCATGCTGGTCTCTGGGATATTTATACTTCTAACAGCACAAATTGATCCAAATATCCTCCTCAACATAGATTGGCACGGATATATATTCATAGTCGCGATACTCTTTGTAATCAGGCCAATCACCGTTTTGCTCTCAAGCATTGGCACAACACTGACACGCAATGAAATCATACTCGCAAGTTGGGTCGCCCCACGAGGTATTGTATGTGCCGCCGTTGCGGGTATCTTAGGACCTCTCCTCGTTCAAGCGGGTTATCCAGATGGGGCACAGCTCCTCCCTCTCGCATTTGCCATTGTGCTTGTGACAGTGCTCCTCCACGGCTTAACCGCCAAGCCTCTCGCAAAAAAATTGGGGTTGGCACACAAAGATGTTGACGGACTAATCATTGTTGGTGCAACCGACTGGACTCTTCAGCTAGCCGAAACAATCAAAAAAGAAGGCATCGCCGTCATGATTACGGATAAGACATGGCACGCCCTCAAACCTGCACGCATGGCAGATGTTCCGACCTATTACGGTGAAATGCTTTCTGAAGAAACTGAATTTAATTTGGAAATGGCGCAATACAACAAACTATTCGCGGCTACAGATAACCCATCATACAACGCGCTTGTCTGCTCACACTATGCCCATGAATTTGGACGCGAGCGCGTCTTCCAGATCTCCGCCCGCGACGAAGATGAACACGAACGTAAACAGATCACCGAAACAATGCGCGGGCGCACATTCGCAGCTGACCATATTGATTTTTG
>JAESUK010000066.1 GCA_016763095.1 Alphaproteobacteria bacterium | reverse complement strand
TCGCAAACTCTGGAACGCAGGTCGTTCTTCTTGATATTGTGCCTCCTAAGTTGGAAGATTTTGGTGGAAATAGAAATGCATTTGCAGAAGGCGCTGTCCAAAAACTTTTGAAGGCGGAGCCAGCGGCGTTTATGACGAAACGTGCGGCGAAGTTGATTACAACGGGAAACATGGATGATGACCTTGAATTGCTCGGGGATTGTGATTGGATTGTTGAAGTTGTTCTTGAAGATTTAAAGATCAAGCATGCGACTTATAATAAAATTTCAAAATACCGTAAGAAGGGCGCGATCGTATCGTCCAATACATCGACGATCCCTTTAAATATTTTGGTTGAGCCATTTGATAAAGAGTTCCAAGAACATTTTGCGATTACCCATTTCTTTAACCCACCACGTTATATGCGTTTGATGGAATTGGTGAGTGCGGAGAATACGAACAAGAAAGCGGTTGAAGCGATCCGTTCATTCTGTGATGTGAAGCTTGGGAAGGGTGTTGTTGAATGTAATGACACACCTGGGTTTATTGCCAACCGTTTGGGCGTGTTCTGGCTCACAACGGCAATGAATGTTGCGGTTGAGAAGAATGTTGCGGTTGAGGTCGCTGATCTTGTGATGGGGAAACCTTGCGGGATTCCTAAAACTGGGGTGTTTGGTTTACTTGATTTGATCGGGATTGATTTGATGCCACATCTGGCAAAGTCATTGTTGGATACATTGCCAAAGAATGATGCGTACAGAGATGCGTTTATTGATCATGGGTTTATTCATAAAATGATTGATGCGGGCTATACAGGTCGTAAGGGAAAGGGTGGTTTTTACCGTCTTAATCCAGGTGCGCCAAAAGGTACACGTGAGAAACAATCCTTTGTTTTGGATGCGGATAAGTTCGATGAGAAAAACTATACTAAGTCTGTGAAGCCACGATTGAAATCCGTTGATGCGGGACGTAAAGGTTTGAAGGCTGTTGTCACCACCGATGATCAAGGTGGGCGATATGCGTGGGATGTGTTGAGTAAGACACTTCATTATGCGGCATCGCTTGTTCCAGAGATTGCGGGAACAATTGCAGAAGTTGATGAGGCTATGCGCCTTGGGTACAATTTTAAAAAAGGTCCTTTTGAGATGATTGATGCGCTGGGCGCGTCATGGTTTGCTGAGAAGTTAAAGGCAGAGGGTATGTCTGTGCCCCCTCTTCTTGAAGCTGTGGGCGAAGGATCGTTCTATCAAGTTGAAAGTGGTCAGCTTCAGTTCTTTGGAACTGATGGCAAGTACCATGACCTTGAGCGTGGGGATGGTGTTCTTCTGCTTCGCGATATTAAGCTTGGGGCTGAGCCTATTGCTAAAACTGCGAGCGCGAGTTTGTGGGATATTGGGGGTGGCGCACTTTGCTTTGAATTTACAGGTAAAATGAATGCCATTGATGAGACTGTTTTTGATCTGTACCACAAAACAATCCGAATGATTGGGGATGGAACAGGCGAGTATAAAGCTTTGGTCATATATAATGAGGGTTCACATTTCTGTGCAGGTGCGAATTTGGGGCTCGCAATATTCGCGATGAATATTGCCCTTTGGCCACAAATTGAAGCATTGGTTACTGGTGGACAACAAGCGTACATGGCGTTGAAATATGCACCGTTCCCTGTTGTCTCTGCGCCAAGTGGTATGGCTTTGGGGGGAGGATGTGAAATTCTGCTTCACTCTGACCATGTTCAAGCACATGCGGAAACATATACTGGTCTTGTTGAGGTCGGTGTTGGCCTGATCCCTGGTTGGGGCGGATGTAAGGAGATGATCCTTCGTTATCAAAAACGTGAAGCTGCGAATTATGATAAGGCAACGGGTGGAAAGCAAATTTGGTTCTCTCCTAAGGTATCCCCTATGGGCGCTGTACGTCAGGCGTTTGAAACGATAGCGCTTGCGAAGGTTGCTAAATCTGCAGAAGAAGCACGCGAGATCGGCTATCTGAATGAGAGTGACGGTATTACGATGAACAGAGATCGTCTTCTATATGATGCGAAGGAAAAAGCATTGGCGATGGTTGAGGGCTATGAAGCTCCAGCGCCGATTGAAGATATTCGTTTGCCAGGTGCTACGGGATATACTGCGCTGGAATTAGCTGTTGGTGATCTTCATCAAAATGGTAAGGCGACCGATTATGATGTGCCTGTGTCTAAGGCAGTGGCGCGCGTGTTGTCGGGCGGTGATGCGGACTGGACAGAGCCAGTGTCTGAGAAAGATATTCTCAAGCTTGAAGTACAAGAGTTCATGAAGCTTGTACGTAATGAAGGCACACAAGATCGTATTGAGCACATGTTGCTTAAAGGTAAGCCATTAAGAAATTAAAGTGTTAGTTTAGGGATGTAAGGATTCATATGCCGAAAGAAGATCGACGTATTATTTTCAGTAATGATGAGGTGTATAGTGCTTTATGTACTCTGTATAACCAAAGAGAAATGCGTACCCTGCCCGTTGGTAAAATTATCACAGCAGGTGTTGATGCAGAAGACCCAACGATGTTATTTTTTGTTTTAGAGAATCCAGTAGAAGATACGCATGCAAAGGTTGAGCATAATCGTGATTTTGTTGCGGCAGCGTTGATGTTGTTTTGTCGTGGGTGTGGTGTCTCCTTGCCTAGAAATTCTAAGAAAGCTGTTGTGCTTCAAGATGGCACGGTTATTCTGCGTGTTAGAATAGGATAAATAACTATAGATTAGTCGTTTAAGAGCACTTTATCTTCATCTCTTTGTATGCCACCAAGACCATTTATAAAGCCAAGCGACCAGTTGCGAGAGAGTAATTCAGACTCTGGAAGTTGTTGCGTTCTTGTTTCCAGCAATGTTGGCTCTTCTCCTGCAACATCCCATAATGTGAAGTCATACGTATAAGGTGCGGCATCTTTTTGCTTTGTGCCTGTAATGTCGTAGACGAAAGAATATGACTCTGTTGGAGATGAGGCCAATGTAAACCCACGATCAATCAATTTTGTTCTTAAGGCGTGGTCATAGAGAGAGGTTAGTCCGTTGATTGTTTTTCTCGGCGCAATGTAAAGAGGTGTTGCGCGTGAAACAGTGACTTCCAATGTATCAGCCATATCTGCGGATACGCCTGAGATCACGGCTTGTAGATTTTTCGCCTTATCAATATCTTGTCCTTCTATCTTTTTATTCCATCCAGCGGTTGGTTTTGCTTCTGAAATTGGCGGGCGTTTATCCCATTTATATCCATCTGGCACCCAGTCCGAAGTTGTACAGGCCGTCATTAGAAGTGCAGTTGTTGAAAGTAGTAATAGATGTTTCATTTTGAATCTCTGTTGTTTCGATATGGTACGCCATGAAATAGACAGCCTCATGGTATCAGGCTTTTTCCTCCATCGCTAGAGGGTTTGTGTATGCTTTGTTACTGTGTTTTCATAATTGATGTAAATACTTGTAAGAATTGATATTTTTTTGTCATATATATTATTAATATTTTCAATTTTTTCGTCCTAATTTTGAAACGATAAGTCTGGACAATTTTCAATAAGCATGATGATATAAAGATATATGGTTTACATAACTAATTACCATATTCCTTTTAACTTTGTATATAACTTGGGTGGTTCATTAAATGGGTGTTTATCAAACAATAGAAAACCGATTGAAATTTTATTTCCGTGCAGTGGTTACTGTATGGATTGTTTTCTTTATGATGACATCCGTGGTTGTTATCCTGACAATGCCGGAAAATCCTGCGCATTCTATGATGCTTACGGGTGATCAAGTGTTGTCAGATGTTAGCTTGCTTCAAGGTACACGTACAAAGCCTTCTTCGGTTTTGGCTCCGGTTCTTTCTGATCCGTGTCTCTCCCTTCTTCATTCTGCGAGTGCACCACAACGTACAGGTGCATATGCTATGAACCGATCTCGGTCCCGTTCACAATCTCGGGCTGAAACTACAGCTGCTCTTGGTCTAATGCTTGGCGTGCGTTTTGCGATAGAACCGAATAACAGACATAAAGCAGTTGAATTAAGCGCTCTTAAGCCAGAACTTTTTATACAGACTTTAGGTAGCGACAGTGTTGAAAAACAGATTCCCCGTACAACGCTTTCGATCACTGCTTATAGACAATGTAAGAAAGAATATGCCTTAAAAGCTTTAAGTGATCAGTAACCTCCTTGGCTGTTCCCCTCAGCACACTTTACGATCATTAATACCCCTTGTCCCCTCGCGTTCCAAACGCACTCTAGACTGGCTGTCTCACATAAACTCCTTCCCCGTGTCACTTATTATGTGAGGCAGCTATTCGGGATATCTGGTTTGCTCTATAGATTGAGCCACATAGGATAGATACCAATATAGCCCATAATAAGCGCGATCCATGATATTCCAAAAAAAAGGGCGATGTTGCCAACGATTGACCATATCCACGCTTTTCCAGTCCGCACTTGTGTCATGCGGATTTTTATTTGTTTTTTGAGGAGTTGACGTAGGTTCTTTGAAAGGTCTGATCGCCCTATATATTGAACAAGGGATAGATTAGAAACAAGCCCTAGCCCAAAGGCGATGATGTCTATGATTGTGACGGCAATCATAGTTTTTGGAATATATGGAATGACCATTGATCTAAGGAAGAAATAATAAAGCGCTGTGATGATGGCGGCGAGCGCAAATCCAGCGGCAAGTCCTTTGTACCGTCCGGCACGTGTTAAATCTAAGAAACTTTTGCGTGTGTAGCCGATCATAGATTTTAAAGTTTTTTCATGTATGCCGTACGGATATCTTTTTAAAAGCATTTTCATAGCGACTTTGGCGGGTTGTTCTGCGCTCATCTTAATAATGTCTCTGATGAGTCTTGCAGAACAGGCCTTCTCTAAAATAGAGTATGTTTGTGTACTTGGTGCAGTTGCCGCACGCTTCAAAGCTGTGAGCTGTTTGCCAACTGTTTTCTCAAGGAATGCGGGAGCGTCTACTAAGCGACCTTGATATCCGATGAGCTTAGAGGTGTAAGGTCTTCCTTTAATTGTAAAGCTAAGCTCTCCATAGGGCATTTTTACATCATAGCCGATTGCAATCTGAGAGGGTTTAAGTAGTGCTTTTTCCTCCTGTGTAGTTTTAGAGATAACCGCCTCTAAATCATATCTAAGGAGCATCTGTGCGCCTTGGCGTTCAATAGAGAGGGCTAAGTCCTCTTCTATGATTTCTGGGGCCTGTGGAGGCGCACGATTCACGTGAAACATGAACACACCTTCTTGTTCAACAAGGGCTATTTCTGTCATCCAACCCGTTGCCGCACAAGCGTGACACTGCATTTTTCCTTGAGATCCGCATGTACGACATGCTATTTGTCCTCTTGATGCACACATTGTACAAGGGATTTGTCTTCGTCCTTGGCATTTCGTGCAATTGATTCTGCCTTGTTGTGTTTGTACAAAACCGTTTCCGCTACAATTGATGCATTGGGTCTCTCGACGGCCGTGGCAGTTTGTGCAGGTTACTTTTCCCGTGGCATGACAGTTTGTGCAGGTTACTTTTCCATTTGCGTGACATGTTGAACATGGTGTATGTAGTGCGAACCCTTTTTTAAGTGAATGAAACTTTTGTTTGTGCCCTTTCATGGCAAATCCTTGATCCTCACGTTTTAAAATAAGGTCAGTGATTTTCTTAGCGACACTTTCATCTTCAGATATAAGTTCAGATGTTTTTTGAATTGCACTATTGAGTTTTTGCTCGTTGTCGACAACCGTGCCTTCTGACTCTCTTCCTGCTATAATTTTTTTCGTGATAAGGGGCTTTAAAGTGATGATTGTTTGTGCACGTGAGTGGATCGTTTTTCCATTAAAATTAGTGATCTCAACTTGATCATTTTTAATGCCATTTCCTGTCCCGACTGTACGGATTAATTTGAGTGTTTTTTCGAGAATTTCAGGTGCAATTGATTGAGGAATGTTTGCTTCCTTTTTCGCTGTTTTTTCGTCCATATCTGTTTTCACTATTTTATCCATTATGATTTTTTAAAAACTCCAATGTACGGGTGTTGGCGATTGTTGAATTGTGTTCATCATAGTGTGTGCCCCCTATGCGAGTGAAGGCGTGGTTCATATCTGGGTAGTTATGGATCGTTATATTAGAATTTTCTGAAAGCGCTGTGTTTATTAGCTTTTGAGCGTTTTTATCGGTATATTCATCTTCTTGTGCGATATGTAGAAGAAGAGGTTTTGTAATATTTTTCGCTTCGTCTAATAAGTCTTGTATTCCAACACCATAATATCCAATAGATATGTCTACTGACGTACGAGCAGACATGAGATAGGATAGTTTTCCTCCTAGGCAATAACCAATACAGGAAACCAAACGGTTTGAGTCTTCCATGTTTCGTGCGTAAGCGAGTACATCATTAAGGTCTTGTATGCCTTGATCGATATTAAAGGCATTAAATAGCTCAAAAGCCCGTGCCCATTCAGCTTCCGTTTGATCTGTAAGATTTATTCCAGCTTCGATTCTCCAGAATAAATCAGGGCAAAGGGCAATGAAACCAGCGGTTGCGAGCTCATCACACCTGTTTTTGAGGTTTTGGTTCACCCCAAATATTTCCTGAATGACAATGACCACAGGTGCGGGGTTTTCCTTAGATACGCCTTCTGGACGTGCAATATATGCGCTGAAAGTGCCCCCAGTTTTTGCAGATATCTCTATCTGTGCCATTTTTATCTCCTCTGCTATAGCACCATCATATCAGAGAAAATTATAAATTCTAGGTAGCGAATGCGGGAACTCCAAAAGTTTCTAAAGGGGCTAGATTATCGCTCCAATTTTGTTGGTTTTCATTGGCGCATTTTACCAATTCTTGGGGGGCAATTCTGTCCATAAACATGTCGAGCGTTTCTTGGTCTTTTGGTTCTAAATTTGGTGTTTTTGGTTGGGCGATTACGATCATACTTTCGAGAATTGGAACTGAAGATTCTAGATCGAATCCAGCTTCAATGAGTGAGTTTCCAGTTTGTACAAGATCAAAAACGAGCGCATTTAACTCTGCTGCTTTTTCTTCAATCCCCCCTTTGCGTACAATTATGGTCGCAATGTCATTTTTATCTATCTCTGCCGCTTCTATTGCATTTGATGCGGTCTGCCATTGTGGAACTGTAAGCGACATTATACCGATCTTTTCTAGCTCAGTTTTTAGTATTTCTGGGTAAGTCGTTATAATAGTTCTACCTTTTACGCTTTCAAGTCCAGTGATGTTGTCTTCGATTGTTCCAGCAAGCGTTAACGTACACTTTGAATCGTCGATTGTACGTTCAAAAGCCATGGGTGCTGCGTATCCAGAGGCACAATTAAACTCTTCATAGGCGTTTAACCCGACAGGGGCAAGATCAACGGTGCCGTCAGAAAGATCTGCGAGTGCATCCATATCGCGTAAGATCATAGCGGCGATGTCTGGGACGATGTTGGTCTTGTCTGTGATTAAGCCAGTGTCTTGGTTGTATGTGAATTGTGCCCTTTCTAATGCGTCAGCGAAAGGTT
>JAESUK010000065.1 GCA_016763095.1 Alphaproteobacteria bacterium | reverse complement strand
GCCGCCGATGGGCAGGGGGTTGTTTATGATGCGCAGAGCATTATGCCCAATGACATTCGTCCCGTGGATGATGATTTGTGTCTAATGATGGTGAAGCAGCTTTAATGTGGTTTTGGAAGTTGTGGTTCAAGTCTTTGGATTTCTTGGTCACAAAACCTCAGAAACCAGTGCTTGAATTGAATGTTTGATTTTGCTGTTGGTTTTCCCTTTTGATGTTTTTGATGTTCAACAAACATTTGAATTACATCGTTGGGCTGTATGTCTGTGTCGCCCATGGCGCGTGCCATAAAAAACACACCAGCAAGTGTGGTTGCGGGCTGTCCTTTTAATTGGTCTAGGCACCGGCTTGTAATAAAGCGCGTATAAACAGCATCTGCATTCTCGAAGGTCGTTATAAATTTTTTGCTTTTGTCACAAGCGGCTTCTGCAATATTGTCAGGTAACACAGTAGTACTCCCCAGTTTTTACATCATGACTTAGCATATAAGGTTTGTCTTATTTATTCAATAAAATGCGTGTAGCTATTCACTGCTTTAACGTAGTCGTGAATGCTTATTGGTTTTTCCTTTATTTATACGCGCTCAGTTTGTAGTGTTTATTTGTTTTTAACGTTGAGTGTAGAGGATGAATCTCATGGGACAAAAGTGGGTCTATCAATTTGGTAATGGGCAAGCCGATGGCGATGCCAGTATGAAGAATTTACTTGGAGGAAAGGGTGCTAATTTGGCAGAGATGTCATCTCTTGGCTTACCTGTTCCATCAGGATTTACGATTCCAACGGACGTGTGTACATATTACTATGAACATGAATTGAAATACCCAGATAACTTGAAGGATGAAGTGAATATTGCAATTCGTTCTATTGAAGCGGATATGGGCGCGACGTTTGGGGATGCCAACAATCCACTCCTTGTTTCTGTACGATCAGGGGCACGTGTTTCTATGCCAGGGATGATGGATACGGCTCTTAACCTTGGGCTTAATGACATTACGGTTGAAGGCTTGGCGAAGAAGTCAGGAGATGCACGTTTTGCATGGGATTCATACCGTCGCTTTATTCAGATGTATGCGGATGTTGTTATGGATCTGTCACACCATGACTTCGAAGAGATTTTAGAAGCGCATAAAGAGCGTCTTGGTTATGAGAATGATACAGAGATCACTGCGGAGCAATGGAAGGAAATTGTTGCGGAGTATAAAGAGCTTGTTGAGCAAGAACTGCGTCGTCCATTCCCTGAGGATGTTCAAGAACAACTTTGGGGTGCAATTAGTGCCGTGTTCGGGTCTTGGCAGACACCGCGTGCTGTAACGTATCGCCGTATTCACTCTATTCCAGAGGAATGGGGAACAGCGGTAAATATTCAATCTATGGTGTATGGGAATATGGGTGAGGATTGTGCCACAGGTGTCGCGTTTACGCGTGACCCGTCAAATGGTGAAAACTATTTTTATGGTGAGTATCTTGTGAATGCACAAGGGGAAGATGTTGTCGCAGGGATACGAACACCTCAATCATTGACAAAAAAAGGTCGCGAAATGGAGGGAAGTGAACTTCTTTCCATGGAAGAGACAATGCCGAAGGTCTTTGGAGAATTGGCAGATGTTCGTTTGAAGTTGGAAGCGCATTATAAAGATATGCAGGATATTGAATTTACGGTTCAGCAGAACAAGCTTTATATGCTTCAAACACGTGGTGGAAAACGTACTGCGGCGGCTGCCTTGAAGATCGCTGTTGATATGGTGGACGAAGGGATGATCACAAAGGAAGAGGCGCTTCTTCGTATTGAGGCAAATTCTTTAGATCAACTTTTGCACCCAACGCTTGATCCATATGCGGATAGAGATGTTCTAGGTAAGGGGCTTCCTGCCTCTCCTGGGGCAGCGAGTGGGAAGCTTGTCTTTACTGCGGATGAAGCAGAGGCACGCGCCAAAAATGAAGAAGATGTTATTTTGGCACGTACCGAAACTTCTCCAGAGGATATTCACGGTATGCATGCTGCGCGCGGAATTTTAACAAGTCGTGGTGGTATGACATCGCATGCGGCTGTTGTGGCGCGGGGTATGGGGCGTGCTTGTGTCGCGGGTGCTGGTTCTATGCGGATTGATGCAAAAGCCAAGACACTTGTTGCACAAGGTCAAACTTTTCACGAGGGTGATATCATTACAATTGATGGTAGCACTGGCGAGATTATGAAGGGTGCTGTTCCCACGATCCAACCTAAGCTTTCTGGTGATTTTTCGACCATTATGAAGTGGGCAGATGAAACACGCCGTATGAAAGTTCGTACGAATGCGGAAACTCCCGCAGATGCGGCAAATGCGATCAAGTTTGGTGCGGAGGGCATTGGGCTTTGTCGTACAGAGCATATGTTCTTTGATCCTAAGCGCATTCAAAAAGTACGTGAAATGATCTTTGCAGAGACGCAAAGCGCGCGTGAGGAGGCTCTGGAGCACCTTCTTCCTGAGCAAAGAGGTGATTTTGAACAGTTGTTTAAAATAATGGAGGGCTTGCCTGTAACCATTCGTCTTCTCGATCCTCCACTGCATGAGTTTTTACCGCATGAGGACGCGGATATAAAAGCGTTCGCCACAACGGCAGGGCTTGAGGAGGATCATGTGAAAAGGCGTTTGGGTGAATTGGCGGAAACAAATCCGATGCTTGGTCATCGCGGGTGTCGTTTGGGGCTTACGTATCCTGAAATATATGCGATGCAAGCGCGTGCGATCATTGAAGCGGCTGTGAATGTGAAAGCTGAGACAGGAAAAGATGTTATCCCTGAAATTATGGTGCCATTGATTGTGAGCCTTAAGGAACTTCAAGTTTTGAAGCAGGTTATTGATCAAGAAGCGACGGCTGTGCTTGAAGAAAAAGGAATCAGGGTTGAATATCTTGTCGGTACGATGATAGAAATTCCTCGTGCGGCGTTGATGGCGGATGAAATTGCGCAAGACGCGGTATTCTTTAGTTTTGGTACGAATGATTTAACGCAAACAGCGCTGGGCATGAGCCGAGATGATGCCGCGAGTTTTCTTCCTTCTTATGTTGATAAAGGTGTGTTTGGAACGGATCCATTTGTAAGCATAGATAAAAATGGTGTTGGTCAGCTTGTTGAAATTGCGGTTGAGCGAGGACAATGCACACGCCCAGATATTAAACTTGGTGTATGTGGCGAACATGGTGGAGACCCTGCGTCTATTGAATTTTTTGAACAGGTTGGGTTGGATTATGTTTCATGCTCGCCATTCAGAGTACCTATCGCTAGATTGGCGGCGGCACAGGCAACAATACGCGCAGGTACTTCTGGACGTAGTAATGTCAGAAAAATAGCTTGAATTGTAGATCGGTCATGACTGATAAAAAAAAGATAGAGGCTTTAATTTCTGATGATGACTTTACTACGTTATTGAGTGACTTGCATCGCTTTTGTCCGTTTGAAGCTCTTGGTGCTGTTAATGTCGAGCTAAGACACTCTAACTACCTTGCTTACCTTATGAACCCCAATAGACCTCATGGATATGGAGATCAAATTCTTAGGTCTATACTACAATCCATATTAAGTAATATAGATGATGTAAATGGTATTTCCGCTCTTGATGTGCATCTTATGGATTTGAATGCCGTAGATATAAGACGAGAATGGAGAAATATAGATATTCTAGTCGTCGAACCTAAGGACAAAACCATTTTTTGTTTTGAGTTGAAAGTTGGTTCAAAGCAAGGTGAAAATCAACTAAGTAGATATAAAAAAATAGTTGAAGATGAGTGGCGTGGGTGGACACATGTATTTATTTTTCTTAGACCTACGAATGAAGAGCCTAATACTGATGGTTGGCTTCCTGTGGGCTTTGACCAATTAATTGACGGTCTAGAAAGTGTCCCCAAGCCGATAGGTAATGAAGATCAATCGCAATTAATGTTTAATAGCTACACAAAAATGTTAAGGAGAAACTTTGAGATGGATGAAAAACTAGTTGTCATAGCAGGATCTTTATGGAAAAAACATGAAGAAGCATTAAAGTTTTTATCTGATAATCAACCGGATGAACTTAGTGATTTGTTTAAGCTTATTATAGATAAAGAGACTGATTTTGCTCAAAAAGTAAGTGTGTTAGGGGATGTGAATGTTACCCTTATACCAGACCGTAATTCAGGTACAAAATATGTCCGTTTTGCTATAAAAGAGTTAGAGGATTTAGAAGGGGCAAGCTCAGGGTGTAAGTGGACGGATTCTGGGAGGATTTTATTATTAGAACTTCAAAGACGGAAGAGGTCTTCTGCATATTATATAAGAATTGTTCTTGTCTTGGGACGAGGAGATTTAAGAGATGTTAGAGCCAAATGGTTTGATGCTATGAAGCCTTATATGACTAGAAAAAATGCTAAGATATCCCCTGAATATACAACAATGTTAAGTGAAAATCTTCTATCTATTTCTTTTGAAGATGATAGCTCAAAAGAAGAAAACTATGAAAAAATAGAAAAATGTCTTCATCTTTTTCTTAAAGAATCTAACTTAACTAAGATGGTTCAATCCCTAAGGGAGAAAATAGATATATCTGATTAACAAGAATTCTACTCTCTACCCTTTAATATGAACGTTACTGAGTTCTCTACTGATTGTTTCAAATACATCAATGAGTTCTTCTTGACCTAGCGCATCGTAATATTTACTTGGTTCGGTTGCACAGCGTTCATAAACTTCACGTGTGCTGTCATCAATGTTGTAAATTGGAGAACCCCCACCTGTAGTACCTGTCTGATAACTAAATGTGATGGTATAAATAAGAATATCGTTGGCTTTCATATTTGTACAGGTCTCTTCTAAGCGGTCGGTTAGATCGTTCACGTCGACGCTATGTTGCGTATACCCACCATAGCCACTGTAGTGTGAGTTAATGTAGTTATCTCCATCCGTCATCATAACAACGGCTTTTTGCCATTTTTCATCGCTGTAAGCTGATCCTTCGGTAAATGGCTCGGCTGGAGAAACAAGTCTATAGCCCCACGCCATTCCGAGGTTTCCAAGAGTACTACCGCTGGCATACAAATCATCTATGCGATCAGTAATGTTCTCTTGATTTGATGAGAGAGGAAGAATGTAGCTTTTGTTACACCAATTGTTCGGTCCATAATAATTGTCATATACGATGTAATACCATGAGTTGTAATAAGTTGACCATGAACGATAAAAATCGTTGGCAGAAAATTGTAGTGTAAAGCTATACATGTCCCACATTGTGGAGCTGTCGCCATCTTCTGTATCTGAGGGGTAATCAAGAGCGAGAGCACACCCCCACCATTGAAACTTTTGTGATTGATCAAATACGAGTTCATCAGGATTATTGACGAATGGGTCTCCATATTCACTTCCGTCTGGATTAAGACCTAGACCATATGGACCAACATTTACGGCTGTTGCGTAAGGGACAATTCCGATTTTTAGTGTGTCATCGAAAATGGCGCGATCAAAAAGAATGTTTACGAAGTTTGTTGAGGCTGTTTTTAGAGCACTGATATTGGAGACGCCATCAATGACGGTTCCCATTGATCCTGTGACATCAAGAACCATCGCAACTTCAAGCCCAAGAATTTCTCTGGCAACAGTACTTTCTGCGTAGATGTCTATTTGATCCCAACCTAAAACTCGTGCAAAGTAGGTGTCATAGTGCGCAGTGGCAGAAACAACAATGTCAGATCCGTTTATTGAAATTGTAATTTCTGAGGTTGCCCCAATTTTTTCAGGAGGGTAATTTTGAGAAAAAAATTGTTCTATTTTTGCCTGAATATCACTTCCTTCGTTTGCAGAGGCGGCGGCGGCAACCGCAGCAGCGTCCAATGCGTGGCTTAGACGCTGTTTGATCAAGTACGCAAAGGCAACGTCAGTGGACATTCCTGTTGCACCTACAACGAGTGGAATGGCAATGGCAACAACAATGGCTGTTGCTCCAGCGGTGTCCTTTAAATATTTTTTAATTTTATTAAACATGGTTTATGTATCCCATTCTACGGTTGGACTTCTGCGCCCACGTGAAAAGGCGATCTCTTGGAGGTTAAAGTCATCTGTAAATAATTGTGAGAAAAATGGCTGGTAGGTATATTGAACAGTCACGATGATCATACCTTCTCCCTCTGCACCTAAGCCAACTGTACTATTTACGGAGGCATTGTTTGGCAACATGTCTCTGGTTTCTCTCCACAGAATTTGTGGGTCGTTGTTTTCGTCAAACTCAAGGCTGACGATATCTATAGCAAATGCGTTGATTGTGTATGGTTCAAAGGTTAGGCGCGATGCATCTATGATGTTTTCCACATCGGCTAACGTAACCGATTTGTTCCTAGATATGAGATCTGATGCAATTTGGGAGGCTGTTATTGTCTTTGGGTTGAGTGCAATTCCATATCCAAGGTCAAACATTCCCATTAATAGTGTAAGAAGAACGGGCAATATCATCACTGCTTCTAAAAGTGCAGAAGCATCTTCTTCTTTTGTCCATTTTTTTATGAGAAAAAACGGTTTCATGGCTTTATCCTGCTCCTTCTTCAAAATTATATGGTTCTGTTTGTAATATGATTGTTGATTTATCCACTGATCATTATTGACATTTCTCAGGTATGGTAAAGCGGTTCTGCTAAAATAAAGCGCTTCATTATTTTTAT
>JAESUK010000064.1 GCA_016763095.1 Alphaproteobacteria bacterium | reverse complement strand
TGTGCATGTGCAGAAGGTCTCAAAGGCCTTGCCATCAACCTTATTCGGAAAAGGTACTTGTGATCTTATCAAGGGGATGGTCGAAGATATCGAACCTCATATTATTATCGTAAATGCCGCCTTGTCACCCATTCAGCAACGTAATTTAGAAAAACTGTGGCAGCGTAAGGTGATTGATAGAACGGCGTTGATCTTAGAAATATTTGGCGCGCGGGCGCAGACCAAAGAAGGTCGTATTCAGGTCGAATTGGCATCGCTCTCATACCAGCGGTCACGGTTGGTTCGGTCATGGACGCATTTGGAGCGTCAAAGAGGGGGCGCAGGCTTTATGGGCGGACCTGGGGAAACTCAGATTGAGCTTGATCGTCGTATTATTGCGGACAAGATTACGCGTCTTAAAAAAGATCTCAAAAAGATACGTCAAAATCGGAATCTTCAAAGAAAGAGTAGGGAGCGTGTTCCGTTTCCTGCTGTTGCGCTTGTTGGCTATACGAATGCGGGTAAGTCAACTTTGTTCAATTTACTTACAGGGGCGAATGTTTTTGCAGAGGATTTGCCTTTTGCAACGCTTGACCCAACTTTGCGGGCGTTAAAGCTTCCGACGGGAAGTGAAATTATCCTTTCTGATACTGTGGGCTTTATATCAAATCTGCCGACACAGCTTATTGAAGCGTTTAGAGCGACGTTGGAGCAAGTAACGTTTGCAGATGTTATTCTGCATGTTCGTGACATTGCAAGTGAGCACACGGACGCGCAAAAGAGGGATGTGATCCATGTTCTTAAGGAAATGGGCATCGAGTACGAAGGTGATCCGCGTATTATTGAGGTTTGGAATAAAATTGATTGCTTAGAAAATAGAGACTTTCCGTCACATGTTTGTCCTGTTTCTTCCATATCAGGTGAAGGCGTGGAATCGTTATTACTGGCTGTTTCGGAGAAGCTCTCTGTTGGGAAAAAAGAAGTTACGATTAAACGCCTGTCGTCTGATGGAAAAGCCATTGCATGGATTTATCAAAATGCAGAAGTCTTGTCTGAAAAATATGAAGATGAGACTGTTTTTCTGGATGTTCTTATCAGCGAGAAGGCATTAGGACAATTTAATAGCCAGTTCTAAGTTGTTACGTTTAAATAGCTTTTTGTTGGCGTTCTTTTTTCTTTTGTTGTTCCCAAAGCTCGTCCCATTGCTCTAGCGTAAGTTCAGAAGAGGCTTTGTTTGGGTAGGTTGTTCTGAACAGATCAAACATTCCATTATAACGGCGTTCAAATTTAGTGTTGGCGTTTCTGAGTGATGTTTCTGCATCGCAACCAAGATTTTTTGCTAGGTTCGTTACGACAAAGAGCATGTCTCCAAGTTCTTCTTCAATGTTTGGAATGTCGTTGTTTTTAATGCCTTGGCGGAGCTCTTCTATTTCTTCTTGAAGCTTTTCGAAGAGTTGATCTATATGATCCCATTCAAAACCAGTTTTTGAGGCATCAATTTGGAACTGTTGCGCTGTTTGAAGTGCTGTTTTCTCTGGCATATTAGGTATCTTTCTAGTGTTCTATTCGAACTCAGAAAGATACTCTTCATAACCTTCTTCTTCAAGCTTGTCTTTTGGAATAAACTGAAGTGCCGCTGAATTAATACAGTAACGGTAGCCACCTTTTTCTTTCGGTCCATCTGTGAAAACATGTCCCAAGTGAGAGTCTGAATTAGAAGATCGTATTTCAGTTCGTGGCAACCCCATTTTAATATCTATATTTGTGTCAATGTTTGATTGCTTAATAGGTTGTGTAAAGCTTGGCCATCCTGTTCCTGATTCAAATTTATCTTTAGAAGAGAAAAGGGGCTCTCCACTTACAACATCAACATAAATACCTTCTTCCTTATTGTCCCAATATTCATTTTTAAAAGGAGGTTCTGTTCCATCATGTTGTGTGACGTACTTTTGAAGATCTGTGAGATCCTTTGTTTTGCCTATTGGGGTCAAAGTTTGTGCTCCTGCAATTGAAGTGGTTGCAATAATGAGAGTCGATATAATATATAATGTTTTCATGTAAGTGTATTCGTCCCATTGTTATGTATGGTTACAGCATATCTTATATTTGTTAGTTGCTCAAATTGCTGAGTGGAGTTGTACTATTAGGATATATAGGGGTGTGTGATGCCACTTGAATTGAGATACGAATAGAGTGATAATGTATATTATGTAAAGTAATGTATTATAGAAGGGGTTTAATTATATATACAATGCGTTCTATCGTCGTTCTGAGCCCTAAGATTTGATCGTCATCCCGTCATAAGCTATCTCATAGCCGTCTGGTAGCTCAGATGATGCTTGTTTGTAATCAATTCGGTTAGAGAGCGACGTGAGGATCACGCGCGATGCTTTTACCTTTTGATTAAGCTCTATGATTCTATCAAAGGTCGCGTGGACAGGATTATGTTCTGACTTATACGCACCAGCGTCAACGATCCATGTTTTGATGCCATATAGAGCGTCAAAGCTTCTGTTGTCTGTAATATCTTTCATGTCCAGTGAATACGCAACATCACCAAATCTATAGCCCATAGATATGATTGAGCCGTGATTAAGGCTGTGTGTTTGTACTTTAAGGTCATTATTGATCGTGAAGTGACCGTATGGCTCAACTGTATGTGTTGTAAGCATTGCGGGGTATTCTTTTACTTTTGTCTCTAGAATGTAATCTCTGCTTGTTCTTATGTAATCTAGTGTGTCTGAGTCTAAGTAAGCACATAGAGGCGCTTTGTTGCGAATTGCATAGATACGTAGGTCGTCAATGCCTGCTGTGTGATCTGAATGTTTATGTGTATAGAGAACGGCATCTAAGGTCTTTACTTTATGTATATTCATTTGTTCTCTAAAATCAGCACCAGTATCTATGACAATTGATGTGTTTTCAGATTGTACCAAAAGTGAACATCTTGTGCGTCGGTTTCTGACTTCGTTTGGATCGCAATCGCCCCAATCATTACCGGCATATGGAACGCCGTATGAGTTTGCACACCCAAGAATAGTAAACTTTAAACCCATGTTTTGCGCGCCCCATTAAATAAATTAAAAAAGTTGTCTTTTGAATGCTTAGCACAGTCTTCCTCAGATATTGCTTTAAGTTGAGAAATAAACTTTCCTGTCTCAATTACATGTGCGGGTTGGTTGGTTTTACCTCTGTATGGTACTGGTGCAAGAAACGGTGCATCGGTCTCAACGAGAAAGCGATTATTGGGAACCATTTTGGCGACTTCTTGTAGGTCGGTAGAATTTTTGAACGTTACAATTCCAGAAAAAGAGATATAAAATCCCATATCAAGCGCTTGTTCTGCTAGGTCACGAGTGCCTGTAAAGCAGTGCAGGACAGCCTTAATTTCATTGCCTCCCTCCTCTTTCAAGATTTGAACAGTGTCATCTTCCGCGTCTCTTGTGTGGATAATAAGAGGTAGTTCTGTCTCTAGGCTGCTTCTTATGTGTTTTCTGAAGCTCTCCCTTTGTTCTTCGCGAGGAGAATTATCGTAGTAATAATCCAGTCCAGTTTCACCAATTGCAATGATTTTATCATCTGTGAGAACCATTTCTGAGAGTTCTTTTTGTGTGATTTTAAGCTCTTTTGTATCAGCCGCATCATGTGGGTGTGTGCCGATGCTGTACCAAATATTCTTATGCGCGGCGGCAATGGCTTTAAGCTCATCCCGTTCTTTGGTTATGTTACAGCACACGGTAAGCATACCTTCCACACCATTGTTATTGGCATTTTCTATGCGTTCTGCAATTGAACCGACTTTGTCGCTTCCTTCGTGGTTCAAATGACAGTGAGAATCGATCCACATGGTGATTATCCTTTCACAAGTATAACGCCTGTGCCAAGGGCGATAAACCCTGCACCGACCACAGTTGCTGTATTAAGCTGTGTGTCTCCTAAGATCCACATGGCAAATATGAATGTGAAAATTGGATAAGTGATTTCCAAGAAGCTTACCAACGTTGCGTTCTTATCTTGTACTGCAAATAAGATTAGTAAGTTGGCGACGACAATTAATGTTCCTACAATTCCGATGTACCATAAAAGATTTGGGTTTTGCATGATGAGCTGTATGTCAGCTTTTTTATCCCTTAGCGCAAAGAAAAGTACGATATAGACGGGCATAGAAACAACGCCGACGAAAAGCTGTAGGGCAATCGGTGTTATACCAGCTTTTAAAAGTTTCTCTTCAAGAACATAAACAAGACCCCATGTTACAGAGGCGATGAGTGCGTATATTCCCCATGAGAAGCTTGCGAGCATTAAACTCTCTCTTTCGTGAGTTCAACGCCGACGCTGTCCAGATTTGAGAAAACATCTGGTTTTTGAATGTAGATACGACAGCGCTTTACCATCGCATTTGTAAGCGCGCAATCCGCGATTTGCTCCGCAAAGTTTTCAATGAGGCCTATATGGCCCTTGTTTGCGATGGCTTCGATATCGTTTTTAAGTGCCACGTAGTTGTATACATCACCAATGTTGTCGGCTTTAAGGTTTTCTAGTTTACATTCAACATCAAGTTCCGCGTTTATAATGACCTCTTGCGGTGTGATTTTTTCACTGTCATCAATACCGATAAGCATATAAAACCTATGGTTTTTTAGCTTAACAGTTATGTGCGTGATCTGTGTATCCATCAAATTATGCGGCCTTTTCTTCTTCGACAAGACGTGGAAAAACGCCTTGTGGTGGATCGATTGTGATCCCATTTTTTAGGGCATGTTCTACGCTCAAATGTTCAAAGTCACGCTGATCTTGTGGTGTTTTCAGTTGATCTAGAATTTTAGAAGCAGAGTCAGGCATAACAGGTTGTACGAGAATACCAAGGCATCTGATGGTTTCTGCAAGAACAGATAGAACCACACCCATACGGATGGTGTCTGTTTTCTTTAGAGCCCATGGTGCTTGTTCATCAACATATGTGTTAGCGGCAGATACAAGACGCCAAATTTCTTCAAGACCTCGGTTGAACTGAAATTTCTCGAATAAGGGTCTTATTGCATTAATGGTTGTATAGGCTTGATCAAGGAGCTTTTGATCATCTTCTGTTAGGTTGTCACGGTCTGGAATAGTTGCATCACAGTTTTTCACAATCATTGAAAGTGTCCGCTGTACGAGATTTCCTAAGCCATTTGAAAGGTCGGCGTTAATGCGCACGATGGATTGTTCGTGATTATAGTTGCCGTCTTCGCCATGTGAAATTGTGCGCATCAATAGATAGCGTGTTTGATCCATACCGTAGCGTGAAACAAGTTCAGTTGGTGCGATCACATTGCCGACAGACTTAGACATTTTTTTACCATCTACATTGATAAAGCCATGTGCAAAAACTTGCTTTGGGAGTTCAATGTTTGCTGCCATTAAGAACGCAGGCCAGTAGACACAATGGAAACGGATAATGTCTTTTCCAACAACGTGATAATTTGCAGGCCAAAACTTCTTGAAGTTTTCTGACTCTGTATCTGGATAGCCAAGGGCTGTAATATAATTTGTAAGTGCATCAAGCCAGACATACATGACGTGTTTTGGGTCGTTAGGAACTTTTACTCCCCAATCAAATGTAGTTCGTGAAATTGAGAGGTCACGTAATCCACCTTTGACAAAGCTTGTGATTTCATTGTGCTTTGATTGTGGTGCAATAAATTCTGGATGTTCTTTATAAAGCGTGAGTAGTTTGTCTTCATAGGCGGAGAGTTTGAAGAAATAGCTCTCTTCTTCAACCCATTCGACTTCTGTTCCATGGGGAGACAGCTTTACACCCGTTTTTTCATCTTTTGTAATCTCTTTTTCATCGTAAAAGGCTTCATCTCTGACGGAATACCAACCTGCGTATTTATCCAAATAGATATCGCCGTTGTCTTCTAGTTTTTGCCAGATGGCTTGTGATGATTTGTGATGATTTTTGTCGGTGGTTCTTATGAACTGATCATTTGAAATATTAAAAATTTTTGTTTGTTCAGTAAATTTTTGCGCGATGTCATTGCAAAACTCTTGAGGGCTAACGCCGTTCTTCTCAGCCGTTTGTGCAACCTTCTGACCATGTTCATCC
>JAESUK010000063.1 GCA_016763095.1 Alphaproteobacteria bacterium | reverse complement strand
GGTCATATTGGTGGATAAAGCTGTGGCGTTTACAGATAATCGTTATGCCATTCAAATTATGCAAGAAGTGGATGGAGGGCTCTATGACTATGCCAATATGGTACAGACAAGAGTACATGCGTGGATTAAGGAAAATGGAGATGATCGTGACGTTATAGCATATGACCCATGGCTTCATACGCATGTACAAATTAAAAGCCTTGAAGACAATGATGTAAGCCTAAAAGCCGTTGGAACAAACTTGATTGATAATGTGTGGATAGATCAACCAAGAGTGCCTTCTGAGCCAGTCTTCTCATTTTCGGATGAAACAGCAGGACGAACGGCGGGAGATAAAAGAAAATTAGTGGCAGAAGAGTTGGTTGGTGCAGGCTTAGATGCTTTTGTGATTGCTGATCCTCAATCCATTGCATGGTTATTGAATGTGCGTAGTACGGATGTGCCATGTACACCGTTGCCACTATCTTATGCTGTTATCTATGCAGATTCATCCGTTGATTGGTTTATTGCAGAAAGTCGTGTTCCAGAAGATGTTAAAAATCGTTTGGGCAGTGCGGTGAGTATTATTGCTCCTGATACATTGGTACAGAGATTTGCAGAGATTTCTGAGAAGGCACGCGTTGGCTTGGATCATAAGAGATCACCGATAGCTTTTCGTAACTTTCTAAATCAAGGTTCATGTGACATTGTTGACTTAAAAGAGCCGTGTATTGATATACGCGCGTGTAAAACAGCTGTAGAAATAGCAGCCATGAAGGCAGCACATATTCGTGATGGGCGAGCACTTACAAAGGCTCTGGCTTGGATTGAAGAGGAATCTTCGAAAGGAGAACTTACGGAGCTTATAGTTGATGCAAAAATTAGAGAATATCGAGAGGCTACAAATGTTTTGCAGGATGTAAGTTTTGAGACAATTTGCGGTTGGAAATCCAATGGAGCGATTGTCCATTATCGTGTCAGTGAAAAAACAAGCCTTCATATTCAAGGGCAGGGGATATTGCTGTTGGATAGTGGAGGACAGTATTTGGATGGAACAACGCATGTTACACGTACCATTGCGCTGGGTGGAGAGCCAACGGCTGAACAAAAACGTAATTTTACGCTTGTCTTAAAAGGGCATATTGGTGTTGCAACAGCAGTGTTTCCAGAAGGTGTGACGGGGGCGCAGATTGATATGCTCGCAAGGCGGGCATTATGGGCGGAGGGGCTTGATTACGGACATGGGACAGGACACGGAGTTGGGTGTTACCTAAGTGTTCATGAAGAAGCAACGTCCATTTCACCACGTTCAAATGATGCGATTAAAGCAGGTATGGTGATTTCAAATGAGCCTGGATATTACAAGGAAGGTGAGTACGGAATACGTATAGAATCTCTTGTTGTAGTCGTTGAAATGGGAGGTACCCTTGAAGATGGGCGACAACTTCTTGGTTTTGAAACGATTACAATGGTGCCGTTGGATGAAAATCTTATTGATTGGCACATTTTAAATGATGAGGAAACGCGCTGGGTGCGGGACTATCAGGAGAAAGTGAAAAAGACTTTGGGGCTGTAAAAAAGAACATAAAAAAAGCCACATGAAACATGCGGCTTTTAGAATGTGATATTTATGTCGTCTGCACGACTTAGAGTTTATCTCTAAGTTTACGTTGGACTTTATGCCAACGACGGACAGCTTCAGCTTTTTGACGTTTACGCTTTTCTGTCGGCTTTTCGAAGTCTTTACGTTGTTTCATTTCACGGAAGATTCCTTCACGCTGCATTTTCTTTTTCAAGACACGAAGAGCTTGCTCGATGTTGTTTTCTCTTACGTTTACGCTAACCAAAAATATCACCTCTTTCTACAGGTCTCTAAATTTTAACATCGCATTCATAGCTGTCATACGCTACAAAAGCAAGGCTAAATTGTTTCATAAAGGATGATTATATCATGTTGTACCTTATTTTTCTATTTTTAAGTGTTTTTGGAGCTATGGAGGGCGTTTTTGCACAGGATTTTAGACCTCAGCCTGAAATTTCAACAATGGTTAATTTTGATGAAACCGCCTCAGCTTTCGCATTGGGCACATATGGTGTTCAGTCCATGGTCGTTACGGCGCACCCACTTGCAACGAAAGCGGCGCAAGGTGTTCTTGATGATGGTGGAAATGCAATTGATGCGTTGGTCGTGGCGCAACTTGTTTTAGGGCTTGTTGAGCCTCAATCTTCTGGTTTAGGGGGCGGTGCGTTTCTTCTCTACCATGACGTGGAGACAGGCGAAACTGTGTCTTTTGATGCGAGAGAGACCGCGCCTATTCGTGCGTACTCTGATATGTTTTTAACGAAAGACGGTACGGCTCTTGGTTTTTATGAGGCTGCGCTTAGTGGTTTGTCCATTGGTGTTCCTGGTGTTCCAAAACTTCTAGATCAAGTTCATTTGCGCTATGGGGCGCTTGAATGGACGGCTTTGTTTGATTCTCCGATCTCTCTTGCACAAGATGGGTTTAAGGTTCTCCCGAGGTTTGTAGAAATGGTTGAGAATCAAAAAGAAAAGTTCTCTTCTTTTTCTGAAACAGCGGCTTACTTTGGGCAGGTTCAGACAGGGAGTATTTTAAAGAATCTGGATTATGCAGGCACACTCGCGCGTTTTCGGGAGGAAAGAAGTGGTTATTTTTATGAGGGTGGTTTTGCACAACAAATTGCAAATGCCTCAGTATCTAATGGTGGTTATATGGAGCGAGGTGACCTTGAAATATATGAGGTTAAGAAACGTGAGACGCTTTGTGATTTCTATCGGGGATATAAAATATGTTCTATGAATGAGCCTTCATCTGGTGGGCTTACGATTCTCCAGATTCTTAAGATGCTTGAGCGTTTTGATCTTTCTGGGGGTGCAACTGCTAAAAATCTACACCGTATTATAGAGGTGAGTCGCTTAGCCTTTTCTGATCGTAACCAATATATGGCAGATTCTGATTTTGTGAAAACGCCAAATACAATGTTACTTGAGCAATCTTATATAGAACAAAGATCTGCGCTTATTGGTCCAATGGCAATGGATCAGGTGGCGTATGGGATTCCAGATGAATGGAAAGAGGCACATGCGTCGGATGAATCTAAGGAAGAGCCTGGAACTTCGCATATCTCCATTATTGATCGGGATGGAAATATGGCGTCTATGACAACCACAATTGAGAGTGCTTTTGGTTCTCATATCATGGTCGGTGGATTTTTACTTAATAATGAACTTACGGATTTTTCTTTTGTGTCAGAGCGCGATGGAAAGTTAGTTGCGAACCGTGTTCAAGGCGGGAAACGTCCTCGGTCCTCTATGTCTCCCACGATTGTGTTTGATCCTGATGGTGATCCATTCCTCGTGATCGGTTCAGCAGGTGGGAGCCGTATTATTGGATATGTTTTGCAACGTATTATCGCACTGATTGACTGGGACATGTCTTTGGAAGAGGCGATGAATGCATCTCATATTCTTAGTCGTGGTGGGGGTGTTGATGTTGAATTAGGACATGATTATCCGACCGGAGCACTTAAAGTTTTGAGGCATGAGGTTACGGAACGTGATCTTAATAGTGGTTTGACAGGGATACATGTTAAAGAGGGTCAGATGATCGGTGTGGCAGACCCTCGGCGTGATGGTGTTGCGCTAGTGAGTCGTTGATGTAAGGCTAGTGAAGCATTGCTTGTTCAAGCTCACAAGGTAGATCGTCCTGAATGAGCTTTTGGCAAAGCTCAAAACTTTCTTTCAATGTACCAGATGGCGCAACATAGCGCTCAACGTCTTTATTGTTTTTATCTTTTATCATTACTCTTCGTAGATTTTCCAAAAGAGGAGAATCAGAGTGACGTGTCATCATTTTTTTGAGTAAGCTTGAAAGTTTTGATGTCCCTTGTTGTCCTATGTTAAGAACAAAAGACTGTGATCCGCCATCTTTCATTTTTAGGGGTGTTGGTGGAATGTTTTCAGACAATATAATGTTTTTTCCGTAAATTACGGCACCGTCATATCCTATAGAAATATGTTCAGGCGCAGGTTGTCCCGCACCAATTCTTTTTAAATCTTCATAAGACGGTGTGAGGAGGTATTCTCCAGGAGGGATTTGTGAGAAGACATAAAAGCCGTCTCCTGCTGTTCTTACCGTCTTCACTTTTGATAGATCACCAGATGTAGGAATGAGTTGCATTCTTAGGAGGCGTGCGAGAGAGCTATTGCCGTTTTTCTTTTGAATGCTGACCGTACCGTCAAGTTCACCCGCCAAATGAATAGGAAATTCCATATTCACAATGTCACCTCCGCGAGGAAAGATAGATTGTCCTTCGGTTGCAGGGATCATAAAAGGATCAGGGAGGGTGCTGATGCCGACTTGAATATCTGTGGCTGTTGTGTCGGGTAGCCCTTTAATAAGGCTGTATCCTTTTTCATTTGATGTTGCGCGACG
>JAESUK010000062.1 GCA_016763095.1 Alphaproteobacteria bacterium | reverse complement strand
TTTTCTTTTTGATAATAGTAAGCAAACATTATCCCATGGTACCAACGCGCATGTCCCAAATTAATTGCTATAGATCGCTCACCATAATATTTGCTTTTTTCCCACTCGCCCATTTGTCCATAATTCCAAGCCGCATCTGCCAGAATTTCAGAGTCATATGGATTTAGTGCAACAGACATTTTTATATGTGTTCTTGTTAACGGCATATTCCCCATCAGCAATGCAGCATTTGCGAAATATTGGTGCGCCCGAGGGTTTTTAGGGCTTGTCTCCAAAGATTTTTGAGCGGCATCAAGGGATTTATTCTTTATATTCTCTTTATTCCCTGTTGGGTTATGACCATATCTTAGTTCGGCACCATAGACCCAAGATAGATAGGCCCAAACATCACTATTTTGCGGATCTTCTTCTACAATTTTCTCTAGACAAATTCTAACCTTCTTATGACCTTCTATTGATTTATTATTACAGTACGCATAATAGGCTAGAATACATTTATATGGTTCTATTTCTGGACCTTCCATATGTGACACGCGGTCTTGCTCAATATTTTGAATAATTCCATACGGAGACCCTATTTGAGAAGAAATCTCACCCGTTATATTTTCTTGTAGCTCCTCTAATGCTTTATCTGTTTGTTCATGCTGTTGTTGGTATGTCCAAACATACGTTGTTTTTTGAGTGTCTAAAATACGAATCACAACATCTAATTTATCTTGATGACGCCGAACAGTTCCCTCAATAACATAATTTGCATTAAGTTCTTTTCCTATATCTGCACTCCGACCTTGCCAATTCTCGTAACCAGATACACTCTCTATATCGAGTGCTTTCAGTGTATTAAATCGTGTTAAGTTTTTGATTAGTTTATAAGTAAAACCCTCACCTATCCCCTCTCCACCTATCTGATGAAACGGTAATACAGCGACCAACGGGACATCAGGAGAAATTGCGGTGGAGCTAGATAGTAAAAGATGCCTTACAAACATCCCAGTAAGAATTAGAGCGACAACAACAATTGCTAGAACACTTTTATATAGAAACCCCTTACGTTTCTCAGAATTTTTTAAGAATTGAGGTTTGTAACTTCCCTTAGGGATTGTGATAATCACTTGGTCTTTTTTACCACTCTCATGGTAATAAAGCGCAAGTGCTTTTCTCAAACGCACAGCCTCCACACGAACAGAGGCATCTGTATCTGGATCAAATCCATCAGGCTTCCCAAACACGTCAATTCCAATTGTGTACCCTTTCAAGTCACTACTGGAATTTTGCAGACTTTTCTCAACTACATATCGCAAAAAGGAGGAAAGCCGTGCAGATCTCTTAAATTCATCACTTTTAAGCACTCTCTCCAGTTGTCGGAAGATAGTTTTTTGATCAAAGTCATTGTTCGGTGTAGATTTCATTTTACTCTGCCTATACTTCTCTTTTGTAAGGTACCTTACACGCAGACATCTCACCTTCTACATAATTCTATTCTTCCCCATGTTGTCAATGCTTATATTTCTTATAGTGCAATGTTTTTACGCACCGTTACTAACGTATTACATGCCGTTACCAACCGCCACCGCCTCCTCCGCCACCGCCTCCTCCAGAGGATCCACCGCCACCACTTCCACCGCTAGAATTGCTTGAGGATGCGGCTGAAAGCGTACTACCTAGGCTACTAACCATACTGCTTGCAGAAAAACCGCTCATTGATGACGGAGAGGATAAGCGATAACTACTGTACCAGATAGGAGATGTTGAGGTTGCCACACCCGTAACCGCCATACTACTCCCCACAGCAAGAGTAAACTTATCAGCCCATTTAGATTCTACACCCAACGCCACAGCATAAGGAAGGTATGTTTCATATAGCTCTCTCGACATTTCAGGCGGGTCAAACTTCTTGAGAATCTTTTCTTCTACGGATTCCATATAGTATTTAAGCCCATTTATATGATCCAGAATTTGCTGTCCTTTGTATGTCGGCGCCTTCATGATGGGACACATAACCACGACAACCGCCACCATTAAGATCATCACAAAGATGACTAACCATGACAAGAACATGCCCAAAAGCCCTAACCCCATAAAGCCCCCTACAGAAAATCCTGCTGCCCAGAGCACCATAAAAAGTGCACCAAATTTTTGAGCTATAGTACCCGTTATGATTTGTTTAATCGCGTGATACATCACACCAAGAGATACACCACCAAAGATAGAGACAAACAGTAGCCCACCCCAGAAAACAGCAGAAACCTCTTTATGCGAGCCTAGAAATAGAAGTGTGACAAATGTGATCAAGGCTCCTACTAACCACCATTTTAGATTCACAACGAAATATACTTTACGACATAAGCTCTGGATCTTCTTCTTGTGCTTTTTGGCCGTTGAGACAAACTTCTCACTTGACCTACTAATTGTTAGGCTTGTTTTGACCTTATTATAAATTATTTTTTCATCTTCCGACATTTTCACCCGTCCATCATCTTTGGGTGCACGGGTGATTTTGTATGCATTTTTTCTTGTTTCTTCAATTGTGAAATACCCCTTTGATGCCAAAGAGATAATTGCGGAAGTCATATATTCCTTGGCGCCAGCCCCACCCAGCGTATAAATGGATGCCGCCATCGCTGGAGATATTCCTTTTGGCGGAGTATAAAACGGCGCAAGCCCCTTACTTTTGGGGTCAATGCCATATGCCCGCCATGCCCAATAATAGTAACCACAGAGGATAAGAAAGCCGAGGATCATAATTCGCAAGCCGGGGTGTTGCTTCCAAAAGAACGCCAACCCAACCATATCACTTGCCGCCTCGACATAACCCTCTGGCCAAGACACAGCGATCGTCATACCCTCTTTCGGGTTTAAAGCGTGTTGCGTTTCAACATATAAAGAACCAAGGCGTTCTTGAGCCTTGTAATTACTGCCTCGTGACAACACCGTTCCTGTATAGACACTATAATTTTCTACAGATAGGTTTGGAGGCAATACAATTTCTGCACTTGCGTGATTTATAGGAAAAGCCCAGTCCGTTCCAATCACATTCCAATTTAACTCGTCATATCCATCAAAGAAGAACACTTGCTTTGGAACACTGTAGGTAATCTCATAAATATAACGTATGCCCGTTGGCAACATAACGTTTGATTGTCCGATATAGAGACGCATATACCCATTTTCAGCATTTATATCTATATGCCACGGCTCATCCATCCCATCTTTTTTTACAGACTTAACACTATATTCAGACGGAAGAATCCCCCCTAAGAACGTGCGACGACTTAAAGGAAAGTCCCTATAAATCCCACGCCTAATCTTATCCCCCTCCGCAGTTACCTCAATAGTTTCGACAATATGCAATCCGCCATCATGCAGAATATGTATCTCGCTATGGTAGTTGTGAATGACCTCAGCAGAGAACGCCAACTGAGGCACTCCCAAAAACAAAACAAATAAAAGAACACGTAATATCATCATAATTTTCTCCCTTCATAGAGAGTATATGTAGAGTGAAGTATCGCCTACAATTCTTTATATATAAACACACAAGAATAAGATTTAAGTGAATCCTTCCATGTATTTTCTTGACATTAATATGAAAACCACTTATGTTGCGCGCTCAGCTTGGCAAGATACTAATGTAGTGCTTAGCCGACGGAGCTTTTGGTAAAGTATTTTAAATACGTGAGCCTTGAAATTCACCTTTCCTGAAAAGTTCAATCTTTGAGTGGTCATAGAGAACCACTTGTATTAAGCGCATTCGCACAGTGTGAATGTGGCTATGAATCTGTTTCATCGAAAGGAAACATCATGGATAACTTCCAGAGTCTTAAACTCGACCCTATTTTAATGACATCACTTGAGCGTATGGAATATACGACTCCTACTCCTATTCAAGCACAGGCTATTCCACTTGCATTGCAAGGCCGTGACATTATGGGATCAGCACAAACAGGAACTGGTAAAACAGCCGCCTTTGCTATTCCTCTTATTCAAAAACTTTTAGAATCACCTGAAGGATCGGCGCTTGTTCTGACACCAACACGTGAACTTGGTAAGCAGATCATGGATATCATGCACCAATTGCTTGGTCCTAAAAGCGGAATCAACACTGCGTTTATTATTGGTGGAGAGCCAATGGGTAAACAGTTTTCACAACTAAGACGTAGACCTCGCCTTATCGTTGGAACACCAGGACGTATTAACGATCACCTAGAGCGCGGCACACTGAACCTTGAAGACACTGGATTTTTGGTTCTTGATGAAACTGACAGAATGCTCGACATGGGTTTCAGCGTTCAACTTGATCGCATTGCAAAATATTTGCCAAAAGTACGTCAAACATTGATGTTCTCTGCGACACTCCCTAACAACATTATGAACCTTTCTGCACAATACCTTCATAATCCTGAGCGCATTTCAGTTGGAGACAACAACGCGCCAGTACAAAACATCAAACAAGATGTTGTTCATGTTACGGATGGCGGAAAATATACCGAACTTACAACTGAGCTTAGCAACCGTGAAGGATCGGTGATCATCTTTGTAAAAACAAAGCATGGGACTGAACGCCTTGCAAAACGTTTGAAGGGTGATGGCTTTAAATCAGATGCTATTCATGGTGACTTGAAACAAAACCGTCGTTCACGCGTGATCAAAAGCTTCCGTCAGCAAGAATTTCGTATTCTTGTTGCAACAGACGTTGTTGCACGCGGACTTGATATTCCACACATTGAACATGTTATTAACTATGACTTGCCACAAGTTCCAGAAGACTACATTCACCGTATTGGTAGAACAGGTCGTGCAGGCGCAGAAGGATCAGCACTATGTCTTATCTCGCCACAAGATCGCAGCAAATGGATGGCAATTGAGCAACTTATTGATCCTGACAAACAACCATCACACTCAGCACGTCCAAACAGCCGTGGTAAAGCACGTAGAGACGAACGGACATCGGGTGCATTTGGTCGCAAGAAAGCATTTGGAGCACGAAAACCATTTAAGAGTGGTAAACCACGTCGTGATGCATCATCTTTCAGTGATAGAAAACCACGTCGTGACAATGAATCACGTGGAGATTCTCGTGAGGACGCTCAGGGCGGTAATAAATCTTACAGAAATGATAAACCTCGTAGCGAAGAACGTTCATACGGTGGGGATAAACCACGTAGTGAAGGACGCTCTTATAACGACAAGAAACCTTACAGAGGCGATAATGAGTCTCGCGGGGATTCACGTAGCGACTCACGCGGTGCTAACAAATCATATAGAAGTGATAAACCACGTAGCGAAGGTAAATCTTTCGGAGATAAACCTTACAGAAGCGACAGACCCCGCCGTGACAATGAGTCACGCGGAGATTCACGTAGCGATTCTCGCGGTGGCAACAAGTCATATAGAAGTGACAAACCACGTAGTGAAGGTAAATCTTTCGGAGACAAGCCTTACAGAAGCGACAGACCTCGCAGTGACAATG
>JAESUK010000008.1 GCA_016763095.1 Alphaproteobacteria bacterium | reverse complement strand
TGACAATCATCATGAAGATGTAGAAAATTTTGAAGGAAGCGCTGGCGGGTATTTTGAAATTAAGCATGATATGCAGCTTCCATGGAAGGTGTCGTATTCAAAATATCACCAAGATCGCGCCAATAACTTATCGCGTGTATTTACCAGAGATCCTTTAGAAATTTCAACGGCGGAAGTGGAAGGTGGGGTTTCATACAAACCAAATCGCCTTGGCTTAAAAGTATTGGGACGTCATACACGTAAATATTTTGAAGACGGGGTTTCTTTAGCGGACCCAAATTTTGCGGTTGTTCGAAGTGATGCAAATTTCAGTACAACTGAAGTAGAAATAGAAACGGGGTATGAGTTTCCCGCCAATCATGTGGCATTTTTGCGCAGTGTGTTTGGTGAAACACGTTATGATAAAGGTATTTATGATGACGGAGCGGCAGTTTTTACAAGCCGGTTCAGGGATAGCCGTAACATAAGTATTCTTGCTGGTGTTATTACAAAGTACAAGGGTTTGCTCTCGAGTGATATCGGAATTGGTTACTCTAGTATTAACTTTAAAGATGATACTATTTCTGATGTTGAAAATATTGCAATTGATGCAAATCTGGATTGGAATATCACAAAACTTTCAACGCTCGGTTTGGATTTAACGCGCAGTATTATTCAGGACAATGAAATTGTGCAAGGCATTGTGCAGACCCAAGGGACATTGTCTTTGGATCATGAGCTTCGCCGTCAAATTATCTTAAGTGCTTATGCTACGTATATAAACAGAGAGTTCGACGGTACGACGCGTGAAGATGATTTATATAGAATGGGGTTAGGGGTGTTGTACCGTCCAAGTCCATATTACAATGTGAAGGGTGAGTATATTCACAGCACACAGAACAGTACATTTACGGGTAATGATTTTGAACGAAATCTGTTTATGATTCGTTTAACTGGTCAATACTAGGTTTGACCTCGGTCATTTTCTCGCTCGAAACCCTGATATATAGTCATTTTGATAGATTTATGAAATAATTTCAGTTCGACTCTTGTCAGCCCCCCCTAAACAATATTACTATGTATAAAGGATTGATTCCTTTTAATGTCTTTAAATTTTAACGTGACCATGGTCCTCATGGATGTAATGAAAAAAGTTTTTAATAGTTTTGTACTTTTCTTGAGTGTGGCAGTTTTACTGGCACCGGTTTCGTATGCTCATGCGAATGGAAAGTCCGACCCTCTTAGTATTGTTTCTGATGCAGAACGTATTTCTCCAGATGCGGATCAAGCAGTGGTTATTGAGAATGTGGTTGAAGCGTCTGATGAAGATGTTGCTGATCCTTACATAAGATCAGCCGATGGTTCTTTAAATGTGCGTTCAGGGAATACTTTTGCTTCTGCATATATGATTGGTCCATCTGATAAGTTACGGGTTACTGTTTATGGCGAGAAAGACCTGTCAAAGGTTTATCAGGTTGATGGTTTGGGTATGGTGTCTGTGCCGTTGATCGGTCAGATTAAAGTTGCTGGTATGACGTTGAGGCAGGCTGAGACCGTTTTGATTATTGCACTTTCAAATGGTTACTTGGTTGATCCTAGTGTTGCAATTGAAGTCGCTGAGTTTCGTCCCTTTTATATTATGGGTGAGATACGTCGTCCAGGAAGTTATAACTATATAGATGGCATGAGTGTTTTGAATGCAGTTGCAATCAGTGGTGGCTTTACGTACAGAGCAAATACTAAGAATATAGAAGTTATCCGCTCTGGTGTTAACGGTGATAAAGTTAAGGTCACTCCGACTGCACAAGTGATGCCTGGCGATATTATCCGTGTGAAGGAACGGTTCTTTTAACTATGACAAGCGTATACATGCAAAATAATAATGGTCCCATTCAATCAACTCATCACTTTGATGAGTTAGATGTTGATTTGCGTCGTTTATTGATGCTTTTGTGGCGTCGTAAATGGATTGTTATCCTTATTATGTTGGTGGCGTTAGTATCTGCGTTCTTTATCACGACTGTATTGCCAACACGCTATACTGCGAACGCTCTTGTTCTTATTGAGAGTGAACGCATTGATCACTCCAGTATAGACCTTCAGAATTTTATGTCGTCCATGCGTTTGGATACAACAGTGGTTTTAAGTGAAGTTGAGGTGTTGAAATCTCAAGAACTTGGTCGTCGTGTTGTTCAAAAATTAAGTATGCGTCCGACTTCGTTGAGTGATGGGGCAGGATCATTTAAAAGCTTGTCAGTTCATAACTCGGAAATGAAAGACCGCAACAATGTGTTGGATCAAGATACCGCGCGCGTTGTTACTGCTTTTTTACAACGGTTGCATGTTAAGCCTGTTCCAGGATCATTTGTTATCCAAGTTAGTTATACTGCTGAAGACCCAGAAAAAGCGGCGTTAATTGCAAACACAGTTGTTGATACATATCTTGAAGAACGGTTGAATGCGAAGTTTCGTGCAACACAAAAGGTTACAAGTTGGTTAGACAGTCGTTTGAATGTTCTGCGTGGGCAGTTACGCGATGCGGAGAATGCTGTAGAAACCTATAAGGCTCAGAATGGATTAATCACGGGTGCGCGTTATGAAATTACAGCACAGCAAATGTCTGAGCTGAACTCACAGTTGGTTCTTGCTAAATCTGAAAAAGCCGCGGCACAAGCCAAGTTGAAAGATGTTGAGAAGTGGGCGAATAACCCATCAGGATTTGAGACAGATAAAGCGGTTGCAAATTCACGCAATGTGCAGGAGTTGAAAAAAACTGAGACTGATATCTTGCGTCGTAAGGCTGACTTGTCTTCTCGTTATGGTCCTAAGCATCCGTCCATTATTAATATTAATGCTGAGTTGATAGATCTGCGTAAAAAAATGCGTTCTGAGATATCGAATGTTGCGGGTAATCTTGAGAGCGATTTGAGTATTGCGGAGAGAAAAGTTGAAGCTCTCCAAATGAGTTTGAATGAGGTATCTGGTCTTAAGAAGGGTGAAAACCATTCTATGATCCGTTTACGTGAATTGGAACGTGAAGCGGAATCTAACCGTATGATTTTCGATACGTTCTTGGAGTCTTATAAACGCTCAGACAGTCAAGAGGAGCTTGATGGTCCAGAAGCACGCATTATTTCTTATGCATCTGCACCTGAAGCACCATCTTATCCGAATAAGCCACTTATCATGAGCTTGACCTCTGCCATTGCATTGTTCGTTGGTATTACATTGGTTCTTATTCTTGAGAAATTAGACAATGCATTTAGAAGTGCATCCCAACTCGAAACGCGCACAGGATATTCATGCTATGGACTTATTCCGATGGCTGAGAATACAGGTAAAGGCGGGCTAGGTGATTATATCCTAAATAAGCCATCATCTGCGGTGTCCGAATCTATTCGTACGCTACGTATGGTTTTGAATTTACGGGCTAATCAAGATGAAAATGAAAAGCCAAAAGTGATTACGATTACGTCGTCATTGCCAGCGGAAGGTAAGACGACACTTTCAACATGGCTTGCAAGACTTGCTGCTAAATCTGGCGAAAAAGTTATCGTTATTGATTGTGATTTGCGCCGTCCTAATCTTCATAGATTGTTCCGTCAATCAAATGACAAGACAATTGTTGATTACCTATCTGGCGATGCTACTTTGGAGAGTGTTGTTACAAAAGATTAAGCGTCAGGTGCACATGTTATTTATGCGCGATCCGTTCCGAATAGTGCACTTGATTTAATTTCTTCAAAGAAAATGTCTCAGCTTATCGCTTCGCTGAAGAAAGCCTATGACCTTGTGATTTTGGATACGCCCGCTTGTTTGGCTGTGTCAGATGCACGTCTTTTGGCGAATGAGTCTGATTACACATTGTATATCGTTGAGTGGGATAAAACACCGCGTGAAGTTGTAACAACTGGTGTTAAGCAATTCTCTGACTTTGGATATCAAAATTTATCATTGGTTCTTTCTAATGTTGATGTGAAAAGACACGCGCGATACGGATATGGTGATACAGCGTATTACTATGGTCGTTTTAAAGAGTACTACACATAATATTAATAGGATTTAAATCCTTGACAATTATCTTAAAGTAAAGCATATTTGTTCTGTCGACAGAATGAGTCTGTCTTACCTAACCACCCGCACTATTGTGTTGAGGTGGTTTTTTTATATTTAAGAGGAAAAAATTATGACTACTATTTTACCAACAGATGCTAATGACAATGTTATTCCTGCGCTTCGCCTTAAAATGGATGGTGCACAATCTATTGCTGTGACCTCTGCATTATCTGCACGGAATGCCATTGGCTTTTCAACAGAGACACGTGTTATAAGCGTTTATGCAACTGGGTCTGTTTACCTTCGTTTTGGTGAATTGGGTGCAGTTGCGGCATCAACAGATCATTATTTTCCAGAGGGTGTGTATTATGACTTTGCGATCGGCGGAGATGGCGTTGACCATACACCTTATCTTGCCGTGATTGCAGCAGATACAGATTGTAATTTATATATCTCTGAGAAATCTTAGGGCGTTATCATTCTGCAATAAAATAAGACTATTAGAGTACTTCTTTGCGGGATTTGAAGGCCGTGGCGATTGTACTATCATCCAGAAAATCAAGTTCGCCGCCTGTTGGGATTCCGCGAGCAAGTCCCGTGGTTTTTACATTGAGATTGGATATAAGATCGGTGATGTAATGGGCGGTGGTTTGACCATCTACGGTGGCGCTTAATGCAATGATCACTTCTTTGACATCTTGGTCTCGGACTCTGTGCACCAGTGTGGTGAGGTTCAGATCATCGGGGGTAATGCCGTCTATTGCGGATAATGTTCCGCCGATAATGTGATATAGCCCTTTGTAATGTCCTGCTCGTTCAATCGCCCAAACATCAGAAACTGAGGATACAAGGCAAATTGTATGAATGTCGCGTTTTGCTTCCTGACATATACGGCATGGTGAGACGGTGTCCAAATTGTGACATATGTGGCAGGTTTTAATATTGGCGGATGCGTCCAGTAGAGCGTTTGCCAGTGGCTTCATAAGGCTTTCTTTGTTCTGTATCATATGAAGTGCTACGCGACGCGCAGAGCGTGGTCCTAGGCTTGGAAGACCTGATAGAAGTTTTATTAAATGGTCGAGGGCTTGTTCTGACATATACTTAGAATTTCTTACTTTGTTGTGCCCTTTATTTATCGGCGTGAATGCGCTTTGGGTCAATTCCTTTTTCAATCAGAATCTTCTCAAGAGCGATCACCATTTCAGGTGTACCGCACATATAGGTCCGAAAATCTTTCAGTGAGTCAAAATCTTGCTTAACGTGATCCATGAGAAAGCCATATTTTATAGTCTCGTTTTCAGGCTTTTCCTGAGATATAATCGGGTGATAGATTAAGCGGTTATCTTGTTTTGCAAGCTGCTTAAAATAGTTATCTTTGTATAGTCCTGAGACTTCTTGTGCACCGTGGTATAAATAAACGGGGTTTGTACGATTTGTTTTCAGGGCTTTTTCAACAATGGATTTAATTTGGGCAAGACCTGCGCCACCCGCAAGAGCAAGGATAGGTTTCTTGCATTGTGCTTTATATGTGCAGTTCCCGAAGGGCCCAGAAATTGCAATGGACGAGCCTGATATTATTTTATTGCACAAATAGGCGCTTAGATTTTCTCCACGGCGAATATGTAATTCTATGATGTTGCTGTCTAGCGGCGTATTGGCAATAGAGTAGGAGCGTTCGTCATAACCATTTTGGTGGACATTTATGTATTGCCCTGCTTTGAAGGTGAATGTTTGTTCCAGTTTAATATATAGAATACGTAAATCTGATGTTACATCCTCTATTTCTTGGACATGACCGTTGATGGTTTTTACCGTCATGTTTAATCGTTA
>JAESUK010000061.1 GCA_016763095.1 Alphaproteobacteria bacterium | reverse complement strand
TTAACAGGTGTTGCAACTATTAAGGGGGAACGGATTATTATCAACGGCGTTGATATCACAAACTTTGTTCGCGCGATGAACGGAGACTTCAAAGGCATCAACAGCTTGTTGGATATCTCTGGCGCGCTCTATAAAGGAAAAACGCAGTTTGATACGCTGGATGCAAAATTTGATATCACAAAAGGGGTTGTGAACTTTAACCCTGTAACACTGGATGGCCCAAAGGCACGCTTTGATGTAACTGGTAATCTAAACCTTCCTAAATGGACAATTGATATTAAGAACCGTGCGACCGTAAAAACAAAGGGTGATCCTATTCCACCATTTGATATGTCGTTCCGAGGTTCTCTAGATAACCCAATTAAATCCTCAAGTGGTGGTGCGTTGGAAAATATGCTTCAACGTAAGCTTAAGAACATCCTAAATGATAAAGGGATCACAGATAAGCTGAATAAGAAGCTAGGAATTGATTTGTTCGGTGGCGCAGCGAAACGCGCACCAGCCCCAACACCAAGTAATGACAATACGGAGGCACAACCTGTACAAGAACAAAAGCAGGAAGCAACGCCAGAAGATGAAATCAATAAAGCCCTAGGAAAAGCGCTCGGTGGTTTCTTAGGCGGTTTGTAAGGTCTTTAAAACATAAACCCTTAACGCACTCGACAGATTACCAGCGTTCTGCTCGTCAATTTCGGCGATGAGAGCATTGAGGGAGAGCTTGCGCTCTTTTGCTATATCTTTAAGGCAATCCCAAAACGGCTCTTCCATGGTAACGCTTGTCGCGTGTCCATGTAGATTTATAGATCGTTTTTTGAGTGCAGACATTTTCTCTAATCTCTAGGCTTAACCATGTCTTCTGGTTTTATCCACTCGATAAACTGCTCTTCCGTAAGAAGCCCGAGCGCGACACCTGCTTGTGAAAGCGTTGTACCGTCTGCATGTGCTTTCTTGGCAATTTTTGCAGCGTTATCATAACCTATATGTGGGTTGAGCGCGGTAACGAGCATTAGGCTTTCATTGAGAAGTTGTTCTATACGGGCATGGTTGGCTTCAATGCCTTCAACACAATTTACGGTAAAGCTTACGCTCGCATCTGCAATCAAACGAATGGATTGCAACACGTTATAAATAATCACGGGCTTAAAGACGTTAAGTTCAAAGTGACCATTGCTTCCCGCGATTGTAATGGTTGTATGATTGCCCATCACTTGTGCGCAAACCATGGTTAACGCCTCACACTGCGTTGGGTTAACTTTCCCTGGCATAATGGATGATCCAGGCTCGTTCGCTGGTAATTGTATTTCTCCAATCCCACAGCGTGGTCCAGAGCCAAGCAAGCGAATATCATTGGCAATCTTCATCAAAGATACTGATATAACGTTAAGCGCACCTGAAAGCTCTACCATTGCATCATGCGCTGCCAAAGATTCAAATTTATTCGGAGCCGTTACAAAAGGAAGACCTGTAATTTCCGCAGCTTGAGAAGCAAACGCCTCCGCAAATCCTTTTTTAGAGTTAATACCTGTGCCGACGGCTGTTCCACCTTGGGCAAGTTCCATAACACGCGGGAGCGTCGCTTCAACCCGTGCAATGGCATACTCTATTTGTTTGGTGTAGCCAGAGAATTCCTGACCCAATGTAAGGGGCGTTGCATCTTGTAAATGTGTACGTCCAATTTTCACAATGGAAGCATAAGCATTTGCTTTGTCATCAAGGGCTTTGTGAAGAGTCTCGAGGGCAGGGATTAAAACGTGATGAATTTGCTCTCCTGCTGAAATTGACATGGCCGTTGGGAATGTATCATTCGATGATTGCCCCATATTTACATGGTCATTTGGATGTATTGGGTCTTTCCCACCACGCACGCCTGTAAGTGCTTCGTTTGCAATACCCGCAATGACCTCGTTTGCATTCATATTTGATTGTGTGCCTGAACCTGTTTGCCAAACAACCAATGGAAATTCTTCTGAGCGTTTATTTTCTATGATTTGTTCAGCGGCAGAGACAATTGCGTTTCCTGTCTTGTCATCCATAACACCAAGTTTCATATTTGTAAGCGCGGCTGATTTCTTAACCAAGCCAAGGGCACGTATAAGTGGAGTGGGCATTGTCTCGCCACCAATTTTAAAGTTCTCACGGGAACGTTGTGTTTGTGCCCCCCAATAATGGTTTGCAGGAACTTTAACGTCTCCTATGGAATCACTCTCTATTCGTACGTCGCTCATAGTTTATCTCCTAGTATATTTACGTGGCCCATTTTACGACCTTTTTTTACGTCTTCTTTACCATAAAGATGGATCGTTGCGTTCTTCATGTCTATATATTTAGATAAATCATTCACATCAGACCCAATCAGATTAATCATCTGTGCCTGTGAATGCTGATTCGGCATTTTAACGTCCATACCACATACAGCACGGACATGATTTTCAAACTGTGATGCGTCGCATGCATCCATGGAATAATGTCCTGAGTTATGTGTACGTGGTGCAATTTCATTCGCAAGAAGGTCTCCGTCTTTTGTAACAAACAACTCAAGTGTCAGAATGCCCTGTAGGTTAACCTCATCCGCAATGGTTTCCGCCATGCCTCGTGCCTCGGCGGCAAGCTCAGTTGAAATATTAGTGGCAGGGGATGTTGTTATATCAAGAATATGGTTTTTATGTTCGTTATGAAGTGGTCCGTAAAAGACACATTTACCATCTACATCACGAGCAACAATTACAGACACTTCAAAGTCAAAATCAACGATTTCTTCGGTGATTAAGTCGTCTGTTCCAAAGTCTGGGAAAGCGTCGCCAGCAGAGTAACGCGCTTGTCCTTTTCCATCATATCCAAATCGACAAGTTTTAATAATACAAGATGTTGTACCCCATTCCTCAAGCAATTTATTAATATCTTTTATGCTTTTAACCGCACACCATTTGGCAGTTGGAATACCAATGTCGTTCAAGAATGACTTTTCAACGACACGGTGTTGTGATGTTTCTAAAAGTGTTTCATCTGGGTGGACAGGCTTTAGTTCTGTTAAAAGCTTAATTGTCTCAACGGGAATGTTTTCAAACTCGTATGAAATAACATCTACGTCTTGGGCAAAGGCTGTGAGTTTTTCTACATCTGTATAATCACCAACATATGTCTTTGATACAACCTGTGACGCTGGACCATTTTCCGAATCGGTATAGATAATTGTTTCAATGCCAAGTTCAGTTGC
>JAESUK010000060.1 GCA_016763095.1 Alphaproteobacteria bacterium | reverse complement strand
TATAAATGCATTTGGTATTACACGTAATGTTTTAGACTTCGATCTGTGTGAGGATAAAAGTCGCGCTGTATATTCAGAAGATTATGTAAGAGCGCTTGACGCGCCAAAAGGACTGCCTAATAGTGCCATTCCAGATTACATTGAAAAGCATTCTGCCGTTGCAAAAGCTGTTCAGGCATTGGTTTCTGCGGCTGGATTTAAGGCTGATCTTGATGTGAGCCGTGAAGCAAACCAAAATTTTGATACACAGAATAAGGATGATTTCAGAGTGATAACCCAATCATCGGCAATTGCTAAAATTGGACATTCTGGAGTTAAAGGCAGAGGAAATAAACATTTGTGTCATAACTTTGATGTTGTTTCTACCGCGAGTAAGTATGACTTTACGGGGCAACCTGATGTTTTCACGCTTGATATGATAAAGGATAACGTGCCAGTTGGGAAAGACACATATCAATCATCTCTCAATAAGTTTTCTACACTCCTTAATGATGGCGATGCCTTTATGTTCGGGGGCACAAAAATAAATAAACGGAAGTTTGACCAAGATGAATTAGCTGTACATGAGATGTTTCAATTTTTCTCTATTGTCGTTGGAAAGCAAGTGTTTGACCCCAATATCTGTAAGAAACCATTTATCGTTACAGAGCAATATTGGCCAAAGAGTCTAGAGATTTATATGGACCTTCATAAGCAAGGTTTGATCGGGGATAAGCCACAGCATATCTTCAAACAAGTAGACAGTAATGAAGAGGCAGAAAACGCTTTGGCGCGTGCACGGGAACAGTATGTGAAACTAACACCGCCACAAGCAGCCATGCAAGAAGAGGGAAAAGAAAAAGATAATTTCTTTAATGTTGCTGTCTATTGTTCTGCAACATCAACGAACCCTCAGAAGCGTAAAAATGCCTATGACTTCGCATATGACCTCACCCAAAATGGGGTAGGAGTGGTGAATGGTGGAGGAAGTGATGGCTTGATGAAAGAAGTGTCTCAAGCTGTTCTAGATTTTCGACTAGAGCAGAAAAAAGGAAAAGAAGATATTACCGTTAAGACCTTCCTCAAATGTATTCAATGTGAAGAAACATTCCGTGCAGAAGGTAAGTTTGAAGGCGCTGACTATTCTATTGTGATGCCTAATATTTACTTACGTATGGAAGAGCTCCAAAGAGTTGATGCTGAAGTTGTTCTTTCTGGTGGGGCGGGGACAGTACAAGAAATACTTGGCTCTGTAATAAATCGCTTGAATAACCGTGCCGCGGTTCAGAACAGACCGTTAATCATTGTGAATGATCCCGCTGATGAGACACACGTGAATGAGCGTGTGTATGATGTTGTGGTTAAGCATCTTCCTGAATCCATAATGACGCGTGCAAATATTGTTGTAGTTGATACGGCAAAAGAGGCTATGGATATTCTTAACACAACTCGCCAAAAAAGAGATTTTGAACCATCATCAAATGGCCAAAATATATCAGATACAAAATTCAATCTTGCCTAAAAAATACTCGAATGAAGCGTTCCTCTCTTGTCTTTCAAATGGCTTAGCCTTATTGTTTTGTTGAGCCTAAAAAGGAAGCTAAAAACAAAGGGGACAACATGCCTAAATTACCATCTTATGACGTGATTATTATTGGAGCTGGTCCTGCGGGCTATGTGTGTGCAATTCGTTGTGCGCAACTTGGTATGAAAGTAGCCTGTGTTGAAAAAGGTAAAACGCTTGGTGGAACATGCCTGAATGTTGGCTGTATCCCATCAAAAGCATTGCTTCAAGCCTCTGAAAAATATGAAGAAGCGCAAAACCATTTGGGGGCTTTTGGCGTAAAAGTTGGAAAGGTCGCGCTCGATCTTAAGGCAATGATGGGGCACAAAGATGCTGTAGTTGACTCCAATACAAAAGGTATTGAGTACCTTTTTAAGAAAAACAAAATCACAAGAATTGAAGGCACAGCAACAATTGAGGGTGCAGGTAGCGTTTCTGTTGATGGCAAAAGCTATAACACAACAAACATCATTATCGCAACAGGATCAGATGTTGTCTCTCTTCCTAATATAGACATTGATGAAAAACAAATCGTGTCTTCAACGGGTGCGCTTGCGTTGCCAAAAGTACCAAAAACAATGACCGTGATTGGCGGGGGCGTGATCGGTCTTGAGCTTGGGACTGTGTGGTCTCGTTTGGGAACAAAAGTTACTGTTGTTGAATATATGGACAAAATCTTACCAGGCGCGGACGAAGAAGTGTCCAAAGAAATGCTGAAGATTCTAAAAAAGCAGGGCATGAACTTTAAGCTTTCAACAAAGGTAATGAGTGCAAAGGCTATGAAAGCAGGTGTTGAGCTTTCTCTTGAACCGGCTGCAGGAGGAAAAGCCGAAAAAGTTAAAGCAGATATCGTGCTAGTTGCCGTTGGACGCAAAGCCTATACAGACGGTTTAGGCTTGGACAAAATAGGTGTTGAGCGTGATAAGTTGGGGCGTATTCTGACCGATGAAACGTTTGAAAGCTCTGTTGAGGGCATCTTTGCGATCGGCGATGTGATCGTTGGACCAATGCTTGCGCACAAAGCCGAAGATGAAGGTGTTGTCTTGGCAGAAATGCTGTCTGGGCAAACAGGGCATATTGATTACAACCTAATTCCTGGCGTTGTGTACACACAGCCAGAAATATCACAAATCGGAAAAACGGAACAACAACTCAAAGCCGATGGGGTTGAATATAAAATTGGAAAGTTCCCATATATGGCCAATGGGCGCGCGCGCGATGAACGCAATGGATGGTTTTGTTAAAATATTAGCAGATAAGAAAACTGATAAGGTGCTTGGCGCTCACATTCTTGGGGCAGAAGCTGGAAACCTTATTCACGAAATTGGGGCCGTGATGGAATTTGGCGGTAGTGCAGAGGATATTGCCCGGACATGTCACGCACACCCAACATTGGCAGAAATAGTAAAAGAAGCAGCGCTTGCCGTTGATAAGCGTCCACTTCATATTTGATATAAGGAAAGACAAATGACAGAACAGATTTCAGAAAGTAGATTTAACATGTGGCGTGCCATTTTCGCAATGGCATGGGCAGATAGTGTGATTACGGAAGATGAAGAAAAATTTATGCGTGATGCAATTGAGCGTTACCCATTCACAGAGGATCAACGTGAGGTTCTTGAACTTGATATGACCAAAGAACAGCATGTTGGAACATGTTTCAGCCATATCACCGAGCAACAAGATCGAAGCGATTTTTTTGTGTTTGCGCGTCTTCTTGTCTGGTGCGATGGTGATTTTGATGAACAAGAACAATATATTATGACTGAATTGAAAAAGGTGCATATTTCAAGCTTGGATTTTGAAACAATGGTTAAAGATGTGTCTCTTTCTTTTGAAGATGACGAAAAAGAAGCCATGAAAAAAAATATGCGCGCAATGTATGCTGAGCTTCAAAAAGAATCTAAAGATTCAAGTGGTGGCTTTTTCGGTGGTGTTATTCGTAAAATGTGGAAATCTTAATAAAAGAAGCTCTGTCCTGAATGTGGAGATTGTCCGTTATAATTCGGGGCGTTTAATGTAAAGGCAGGGTATCCAATGCCCTTGTTTTCTAGCGCAATATAACGTGCTTCACGGTTAATCCCATCTTGGCGCGTAATGATGGATTTCCATGAATTTCCTGTGTCATGAAGGAAAAGAGGACCTCTTACCTGCTCAATACGACTGTTCAGTGTGATGATGCCATTTTGTTGTTCGAATATAAACAATGTACAGCCATAAGCCTTGCACCATGTCCCAAATGGCGTGTTCATCAAAAGTAATCCTTCTGGAATATGATCTCCATTTAAATCAGCGGGAACAATGCTGTAAGTGCTAACAATTGGCCCCCCACCATTCCGTAGATAGCGAGACATCGCGTGCTTAAAATCGTCTTCCGTTAGCATGCGATCAGCAGGGTTTTCTGAGATGATAACAGACGGCTCAGGTCGTGAGGCACACCCAACAACGAATAAGCATAAGAGGATGAAAAAGGCACGGATCATTATGCGTATATGGATGAGAGGTACTTCTCACCACGGTCACATAAGAACGTAAGAACATTCTTAATATTGGGGTTTTTCGCGCGAAGCTCTCTTGCCGCACATAGATTTGCACCAGAGCTTGCTCCCACAAACAGCCCCTGTCGAGAAAGAGCTTTAGAGGCTTCAATGGCAAGGTCTTGTGGAATAGGAAAGAAACCATCCATCATATCTTTATTACGGGCATAAACCTCGGGAACAAATCCATCCGCAATCCCTTCAATTTTATGCTCTTCGACTTCACCACATTCAAGTGTGCGTGACTCGTTGGGCTCTGTGACATACAATTTTAAATTAGGATTGTGGTCGGCGCGCAAACGTTGCCCAACACCCACCAATGTACCGCCTGTACCAACACCTAGAACCATGGCATCAAAGATAATACCTTCTGGGCACTGGTCTAAGATTTCTTGCCCAAGCCACTCACGGTTTTCGTCAATATTCCATTCACTATCAAATTGTTGAGGGCAAAAAAAACCTTTCTTTTCTCCCATTTCAATGGCGAGTTCGCGGGCAGCATTAACATGAAAATAACCAATATTCCGTACTTCTGCGCCATAAGCTTTAGATATTCTAGTCCGTTCGCTGGTATAGCCTTCAGGAATAAGAACAAGCATCTTATAGCCTTTTACGGCGGCGACGAATGAGAACGCATTGCCCGTGTTTCCACTTGTTGCTTCAACGATGGTATCTCCTTTTTTAAGGAGTCCTTCTTTCTCTGCACGTTCAATGATGTATTTCGCAATACGATCCTTCACGGATCCCGATGGGTTCAT
>JAESUK010000059.1 GCA_016763095.1 Alphaproteobacteria bacterium | reverse complement strand
TTCTATATAGACGGGGCGAGAAGGGATATTAACATCTTGCCCATTTCGCGCCATATCATAGGCACGTTCACCATTGATTTTGATGGCAGAGAATTGTGGAGGTGTTTGCTGAACATTGCCAATATACTTAGAAAGAAAAGCCTCTATTTCATCTTGTGTTGGCGCAAGGTCACTAGAAGAGACGACTTCACCTTCTTTATCATCTGTGGTTGTTTGCTCTCCCCACTGAGATGTAAATTCATAAATTTTATAAGCATCTTGGGTATAAGGAATTGTCTTTGTTGCTTCTCCCAACGCAATGGGAAGAACACCTGAGGCAAGCGGATCTAATGTCCCTGCATGCCCGGCTTTTTGTGCTTTAAACGCCCACTTTACAATATTGACGGCACTTGTTGATGTCATACCAAGAGGCTTCTTTAAGTTGACCCAACCATCAATTTTGAGTCCTTTTTTACGTCGTGCCATTATTCTGAATTGTCCGAAACTTCTTCAGTGGATTTTTCAGAATCTTTGCCTGCTTTTTCTTCAGACTCTCTATTAATTTTAAAAAGAATACCCTCAATATTATTGGCATTCTCAAAGCTAACATCTTCTTTAAAACGAATCCTCGGCATAAACTTAAGGCTAAGGTTCTTCCAAACATACTTTTTGAATGCATTCACCTCACCGTTCATACTCTTGATGATAGGCTTACACTTTTTTCCACCGAGAACATAAACATATGCCCCCGCATTCTTTAAATCAGGGCTAATTCTAACCTCTGAAATAATAATGTTCTGAGTGTTGTGATACAAAAGTTCATCCTTAAAGTTACCATGCGCAAGGCACTCAATAAGAACATGACGAAGTTGTTCACCAACGCGAAGCTGTCTTTGTGATCTTTCTTGCATAATGACTAGTCCAACTCACGCTGTTCTTCAATAAGTTCGAAGCACTCAATCACGTCACCCGCTTTGATATCATCATAGTTTTCAAAGGCCATACCACATTCCATACCTTCTTTAACTTCTTTAACTTCATCCTTGAAACGTTTAAGCGTTTTAAGCATACCCTCATGAATAACAATATCATCACGAAGCAAGCGAACTTTTGCACCACGCTTAACCATACCTGTTGTCATCATACAACCAGCAATCTTACCGACTTTAGTAATATTAAACACTTCGCGAATTTCCGCTTGTCCAAGATATTCTTCACGCTGAATTGGCGAAAGCATTCCAGATAGAATAGCTTTCATATCATCAATAACGTTATAGATAATGTTGTAATAACGAATATCAACACCATCTTGCTTCGCAAGGTCACGTGCCTGTGCATTTGCACGAACATTAAACCCAAGAATAATTGCATTTGATGCCTTCGCAAGTCTTACATCTGACTCTGTGATACCACCAACCGCTGTGTGAAGCGCTTGAACAGCAATTTCATCATTGTCTTTCGTAAGCTTCTCAAGAGATCCAAGAAGAGCCTCAACAGAACCATGAACATCTCCTTTGATCAGAACAGGAAGAGTTTTCTTTTCTCCTTCTCTCACAACGGCCATCATACTTTCAAGCGATGTAGCTCCATTCGCAGATGCAGATTTTTTATCAAGTTTCACACGAATACGGTATTCCGCAACTTCACGTGCTTTTGCCTCATTCTCAACCACCGCAAATGGATCACCAGCTTCTGGTGTACCGTTAATTCCAAGAACCTCAATCGGTTCACCAGGAATGGCTGTTTTAACGTGAACGCCTTTATCATTGATAAGAGCACGAACACGACCCCATTCAGCACCAACAACAAAAATGTCACCAATCTTAAGTGTACCGTTTTGCATCAATACCGTCGCTACTGATCCACGTCCTTGTTCAAGTTTAGATTCAACAACTGTACCATGTGCTTCACGGTTTGGATTTGCTTTAAGATCCAAAATTTCAGATTGAAGGAAAATCGCTTCTTCAAGCTTATCCAGATTAGTTTTTTTCTTCGCAGAAACTTCCACGCAAAGAACATCACCACCCATATCTTCAATAACAACTTCATGTTGAAGAAGGTCTTGCTTGGCTTTCATAACATTTGCATCAGGAAGGTCGATCTTATTAATAGCAATAATAATTGGAACCTTCGCAGCCTTTGCATGTGCAATCGCTTCAATTGTTTGAGGCATAATACTATCATTGGCCGCAATCACGATAACAACAATATCTGTAACGTTTGCACCACGTGCGCGCATTTCCGTAAAGGCCGCGTGACCTGGTGTATCAAGGAATGTGATTTTCTCACCTGTTTGCCCAACAATTTGGTATGCACCAATATGTTGCGTAATTCCACCTGCTTCACCAGCAACCACATCTGTTTGACGCATCGCATCAAGAAGGGATGTTTTACCATGGTCAACGTGACCCATAATTGTCACAACAGGAGGACGTGAAACCAAGTCAGACTCATCGTCATCATAGACATCAACACCGAGCTCAACATCTGCTTCCGTCACACGTCTGAATGTGTGGCCAAACTCACCAATAACAAGTTCTGCAGTATCAGCATCAATTGTTTGGTTAATTGTAGCCATGACACCCATATTCATAAGGGATTTAATGATGTCCCCCCCTTTTTCAGTCATACGGTTTGCAAGCTCTTGCACTGTAATATGCTCTGGCAAGGTAACTTCTCTTGAAACCTTTGCTGCCATTTCTTTAGGACCTAGAGCCGCTTTCGCACGTGCACGTGCACGCTTGATCGCTGCCATAGATTGCCCGCGCTCACCACGTGTATACGCTTCGTTCAATACTTGCGTAACAGTCATACATCCGCCACGGCGTTTATTATTAGAGTTGTTTGTGTTACGACGTGCAGGCGCGGCTCTCTTCGCACGATCACGGTAACTTAACGCATCAACAAGACCTGGTGCCGCACCACTTGGCGCACCACGTCCAGCACTAGATCCCGCACCTGAACCAGCAGTAGGAAGAATAGGGGCGTTTTTAAACTTATCAACTTGTGCCGCACGCTTTTTGCTCTCTTCATCAGCTTTTTCACGCTCAATTTCTTCAATCTTCTTAAGCTCTTCAAGCTCAATCTCACGTGCTGACTTAACAGGAGCTGCAGGAACAGCTTCTTTTTTTGAAGCCGCTTCTTTTGCCACTACTTTAGCAATTTCTGCCTGACGCTTCTTTTCATCATCAATAGCCTGTTGAAGTGCTTTGATACGATCATCATGTATTCTAACCTCTTTTGTAGGCTTAGGTGCCGTCATAGATTCTGTAGATGGTGTTGGAGCAGGCGTAGCTGTTGACTTACGACTTCTGCGTATCTCAACCGCAACACCGCCACCAGCAATGTTTTGTTTTACTTTTGCCGTCGCCGCACTTCCCAAGCTAAGTGTTCCACCACCCAAACTAAGCGTTTTAGCAGGCTTTTTTTCTTCATCTTTTTTTGTTTTTGCATCAGTCATGGGTAATCTTTCTTGTAAAGCCTGTCGTAATAAAGTGAAGCACGCCCAGAGTATAACTCAGAGCGTACATAATAGAATTAGTAATGAAAAGTAGGGCGCAGAAAAGGGATGTTAGAAAGAGTGTGTTCTCTCTAACGAAACGAATGAGGCATTTAAATATGTTGCATATTGCAAGCAAACCCATAGATTTCCCTTTTCCTGTTTCACCTTTTTAAGCTGGATCAGAAGGCGCATCAGTCGGCGCATCTTCTGCACCTTCTTTAGATTCTTCTGTCGCTGTTTCTTCTGCGGCCGCCGCGGCTGCGTCTTCCTTAGCAAACCAATGTTCACGAGCATTCATAATAATGTCATTTGCATCTTTAGAGTTCATCTGATCTGCACCGAGAAGCTCTACAAGCTCATCCGCTGCCAAATCAGCCAAATCATCGCGGGTCTTAATACCGTTCTCACCAAGCTTGATAGCAAGTGAAGATGGAACAAGTGACAATTCGATAAGATCATCAGAAATACCAAGTTCTGTCTGCTTGTCCTTCAATTCTTTTGCTTTCATCTCCAAGAAGCTTTTAGCACGACTTTGAAGTTCCGTCGCGACCTCTTCAGAGAATCCTTCAATTTGAGCAAGCTCATCAGTCGGTGTCTCAATAATCTCTTCAATAGATGTAAAGCCTTCAGCCACGAGTAAGTGAGCAATCACATCATCAACATCCAAACCTTCCATGAAGATAGATGTACGTGATGCAAATTCTTTTGCACGACGCTCAGATTCTTCAGCCTCAGTCATAATATCAATGTCCCAACCAAGAAGAATAGACGCGAGGCGAACATTTTGCCCTCTACGACCAATTGCTAAGCTGAGCTGATCTTCAGGAACAGCAACATCAATTCGTTTTTCATCTTCGTTTACAACCACACGAGCAACTTGCGCAGGTGAAAGCGCATTAATAACTAAGCTAGGGAAGTCCTCAGTCCAGTTAATAATATCAATCTTCTCACCTTGTAGCTCTCCAACAACAGCTTGAACACGAGATCCACGCATACCAACACACGCTCCAACTGGGTCAATACCACTGTCACGTGAATATACTGTAATTTTCGCACGGCTTCCTGGGTCACGTGCAACGCTTCTAATTTCAATTACGCCTTCATAAATTTCAGGAACTTCTTGTTTAAACAGTTCAGCCATAAATTGTGGATGAGAACGTGACAAGAATATTTGAGGTCCACGAAGTTCACGACGTACATCATAGATATACGCACGAACGCGGTCGCCATTTCTAAGGTTTTCGCGAGGAATACACTCATCACGACGAATAACTCCTTCTGCTTTACCAAGGTCAACGGTAACGTTACCAAATTCAACACGTTTAACGATACCAGATATCATTTCACCCGAACGGTCTTTGAATTCTTCATATTGTTTTTCACGCTCAGCTTCACGCACTTTTTGTAGAATGACTTGGCGGGCTGTCTGCGCAGCAATACGTCCATAATCAAGGGGAGGAAGTTCATCAACCAAAACTTCGCCCATTTCAGCACCAGGCTTAATACGCTGTGCTTGCTTCAAAGTGATCTGTGCTGATTCATTCTCAATTTCTTCTTCTTCCGTTACTGTTTGGTAACGTTTCAACTCAAGAACACCGCTACTACGATCAATTGTCGCGCGAATATCATGGTCATGCCCATATTTAGAGCGCCCAGCTTTTTGAATCGCTTCTTCCAAAGCTTCGATCACAACTTCTTGATCAATGTTTTTCTCTCTTGCGACGGCATCTGCGACCTGTAAAAGCTCCATATTATCCTCTTTACATTTATTCTTGGGTTAAATTTCTACTCTTATTTTACTGAAACTTCAAACAATTTTGCCGTTTCTTTAATAAGCTCATCTGTAAGGACCAGCTTAGCTTTCGAAATTCTTTCATAATCGATCTCAAATGCTTTTCCATCTGATTCAATTGTAATAACATTTTCTTCAACGGATGTAATATTTCCGCGAATCTTCTTTTGTCCATTTTCCATTGGCATTGCAAAACCAAGACGAACATCGTGACCTATAAATTCTAAAAACTCGGCAGCCGCCATCAATGGGCGATCAATACCTGGGGAGCTAACTTCCAAGCGATAGTGATAAGGAACAAAATCCTCAACATCCAATATTGCAGAAATCTCACGGCTAATATTTGCACAAGCATCAACGTTAATACGTCTTGTTTTAGGATCTTCACACATAACACGAAGCAAAGGCATACTACCTTCTTGCCCCATATCAACACACACCAATCTATGACCAGTTTCTTCAATAACGGGTGAAATCGCTTCAGCAATATTCTTTTCTAGTTGTGTTTCGTTCATTTGTGTTTCTGTAAGTCCTGAAAATTTTAACAAAAAAGGCGGGTCTCTTTCGAGCCCACCCTAATAAAAGAGTAATAATGTAAGGGTTTTATATCTAGCAAAGCTAAAGAATGCAAGTATTATTTTCTTTTGAAGATAAGATAGCTCTGTGTACGTCCTGCTTCCTTACCTTTTAATTCATAACGTGTTTGATACCAATTTTTAGGCATCTTGCGCCAATCATCCGCACTTTCCGCCATCCATTCAAAATCTGGGTGATGGCTTGCTTGCGTACACATCCATTCTGCCAGCTCGTCTACATCCGTTGTCATGATAAACGTAGCCCCAGACTTTAATATACGCGAAAAGACATCCAAATTAGCTTGGCAGATCATGCGGCGTTTATGATGACGGCTTTTGTGCCATGGATCAGGGTTAAGAACATACATACCATCAACAGAGTTATCTTGAAGGCTTTTTGCAATGATGATTGCATCATCCATGAAAACCCTAATGTTGTCATGTCCATCATCCTTTATACTTTTAAGAAAGGATGAAACACCATTAACAAAAGGCTCTGCACCAATAAAGCCTGTATCTGGATGATTAAGCATGTTGTTCCGTAAGAACTCACCATTCCCAAAACCAATTTCAAACTCAATGCGACCAACATTGTCAAAAAGTGTACGGGGATTCAGAGACGAATCTTGTTTAAGCTGTGCCGTCGTTAATTCAAGCTTCGGATAAATAACATCCAGTGCTTCTTGCCGATCCCCCCTTAAGGGGCGACCTTGGCGACGACCATATACTTTTCTAATACGTTCCTTTGTCATGGACACAGGCTATAATATAGAAAAGATAATTAGCCAATCTCTTTTTGAAGTTTTTCAACGAGATCGAGCTTTTCCCATGAAAAGCCGCCATCCGCTTCTGGTTCGCGCCCAAAATGCCCATAAGCAGATGTCCGTGCATAAATAGGGCGATTAAGCTTAAGATGTTCACGAATACCTCGTGGGCTAAGATCAATAACCTTAGAAATAGCATCACTAATCTTGCTCTCTGGAACCGTTCCTGTGCCATGCGTGTTCACATATAAAGAGATAGGCTTGGAAATCCCAATTGCATAAGAAACCTGAATAGTACATTTATCAGCATATCCCGCTGCGACAATATTCTTAGCAACGTAGCGTGCCGCATAGGCAGCCGAGCGATCAACTTTTGTTGGGTCTTTACCAGAAAACGCACCTCCACCATGTGGAGCAGACCCACCATATGTATCAACAATGATCTTACGCCCTGTTAAACCAGCATCCCCAACAGGGCCTCCAATAACAAAACGCCCAGTAGGGTTCACATAAAACTCTTTCTCTGGACACATCCACCCCTCTGGAAGCACCTTACGAACATGTGTATCCACAATATCACGTATATAATCTTGCGTTGTGTTTTCAATATGCTGTGTTGAAACAACAATTGATTGCGCGCCAACAGGCTTTCCATCTCTATATAGAAGCGTCACTTGTGACTTGGCATCTGGTTCAAGCTCAGGAATAGCACCTGAGCGACGAGCATCAGAAAGAGATTTCAATATTGCATGAGAATAATATATCGGCGCAGGCATCAAAGTAGGGGTCTCTTTACAGGCATAACCAAACATAATTCCCTGATCTCCCGCACCTTCCTCTACATCTGTTCCTGACCCAGAATCAACACCTTGGGCAATATCAACAGATTGAGCATGAAGACGAACATCAATATTTACATCCTTCCAGCTAAACCCTGGCTGATCATAACCAATATCTTTTATACATTGGCGTGTAATATCTTTAATAACATCATTTGATATTTTTTCACGGCAACGGATTTCCCCAAGCAAGCAAACAAAATCAGTTGTCACAGCGGTTTCACACGCCACCCGAGCTTCTGAATCATGTGTAATAAAGTTATCTAGGATAGCATCAGAGATACGATCACAAATTTTATCTGGGTGTCCCTCGGAAACGGATTCACTTGTGAACATATAGTCGCTTGAATTTTTTAACATGATGTTTTCCTGAAATAGAATAGTGGTGTGTAATTTTCAAAAGGGTACGCGTTATTCCTTATCATTTCAAGAGAGGTGTTCTAGTAAGCGGACACACCCTATAATTTTTGATAAAAACCGTGTTTATTCTGATATAGAATCTTGCTTTAGATGCTTTAGATGCCATCTTCTTTTGACTGGATCAGAGATAGAAAAATAAGCTTTTAAAAGCTCTTCTTTTTCAACATCATTATCCATTTCTTCGTGGTTAAAGCTCTCTTGCATGTTATCGGACAGCCCCATAGGAGGGGTGTTGCGCGATGCAAAGCTATCAAAAAAATAACTTGGTGGCGTGTTTAGCGTACGGGCAAACCAATAAGCCTACTTGCGCTCACTCTATTGGTTGCGTTTTCATATTTTTGAATTTGGGGCAAAGACACACCCGTACCTTTACTCAACGTAGATTGAGTAATACCAGCCTTAATACGAAGACGTTTTATAAGTGACCCAATATGAATATCTAACTGACGCGTATAGGCCTCATCATACTCAATTTTGGATACTGATCTTAATGGTTTCATAATGATTGCCCTAACGTAAGAACCATACACGCGTAGGATAATTTATGCGAGTATTATTTTAAAGGTCAGTCACAGCAAAGGCATACATACCATAGGTTGCATACGAAGGTATAGTACTTGTCCTCTCTAATTTTCTGAGGAAACAATATCAATATATCCAGATTCATTTATTTTTAGAGAAGGAAAAGCTCTTCCAAAAGGATCAAATCCACCTGAAATTCCTGTGTTTGCAGACCGAAGCACGGGGAGCTGTTCTTCAATCGCACGGTACCTCGCCATCATGTAATGCTGGTATGGGCCTGCGGTGTCTCCATACCATGCATCATTTGTAATTGTCACGATCAGCTCTGGCTTGTCCTCTTTGCTAAACAGCTTTTTAGGAAAAATAATTTCATAACAAATTGCCACGGCAATAGATGGAAGGCTTTTATGATGCAACGATTTAGCACCCGAACCAGATTGAAAACCAGAAAACTGAACAATCGGGGCAATATTAATGATGTTAGAGAAGGGAATATACTCACCAAATGGAACAAGATGGCTTTTATCATAATCATCGACGATATACCCCTCCTTATCATAGAGAAGTGCACTGTTATAATATTCCCTGTTCTCATTGTTAATATGACTACGTAGTGCTCCAGTCAGGATAAACAGCTCCATACCCTTGTTCTCATACGCTTTAACAATATTGTTTAAGGCATCGCGTGCCTCAACGGTACTCATCATGACATCGTTGAGTGCCGTCTCAGGAAAGATTAAAAGAGCCCTCTTTTGCTCACCTTCAGGGATGTTTGATATCGAAATATCTCTGAATTGATAAAGGTGATCAATGTATTTATCTGGATCCCATTTCTGAGATTGAGCAATGTTTGGTTGAACAATCCTAATGAACAGATCAGGAGACGGAACATATGTTGGCGCATTTTCAAGTCTTTGATATCCGAGGAGTGTTATAACAACAAACAAGAGAGTAATAGTACCAACGCCAATAAATGTTTTTCTCGTTCTCTCTATAACAAGAGCACCAAGTAACATTGAGAGAATAAGTGTAAGTGCGCTTAAACCATATGCGCCAAAGACGCGTAATGCTTGTAATACCTCCAGTTGCTCTGACCATATATAAGCAGGGAGATTCCACGGAAACCCTGTCAGGATATTTCCACGTAGCCACTCAGCTCCAGAAAACAAAACAGCGAATAATAATGCAGAGCACATGGCGGACATCGCCAAATTTTGCACAATACGCCTATATATAAGAGCTGTAATAACAACAAAGATACTCAATAAAGCAGGAAGCCCAAGTACCGCAAGCGGATAAGCCCAACGATATGGATTTCCATCAACAAGAAGAGCTTCTGCAATCCACCATAAACCAGAAACATGAAAACCAATGCCCCAGAAAAAACTTAAGAGAAGGGCTTGTTTAATACTTTGGGAGTAATGTGAGATTAAAAACAGTGACCCGTAACTAATAAGGCCAAAGAAAAACAAATTATATGGAGGAAACGATAAAGCACCAACTCCACCGAGTAGAACAGATAAGAAAACAAAATATATGTTCTTGTTATTCTTCATTGTCATGCTCTTCGGTCTTTCTTAAAACCAAGTGCACTTTTTTGA
>JAESUK010000058.1 GCA_016763095.1 Alphaproteobacteria bacterium | reverse complement strand
TGCTCAAGCATGCCGGAATCTTTCTGAAGCTGCATAAAGCCCGCTTCTTTTTCTGCAATCATACTTACCTTCAACTTACTATCGGCACCCATTTCAACATCCAACTGGACGCGCCCAAGTTCGGGAGGATTCAACAGAACAGACAGCTTTTGATTTCCGCCATTATCCGCTGATTTTTGAATCGCCATCGCCATGAGCTGCGTAGCTTGGTGCGTTTGTCCTGCCTGATGTCCACCAAGAACGCCATGTGCATGTACTGCTTGCAGGCTTGGGCTCGTCACTGGTGTAGCAGATATAGCAAACATCTGTGCATTTACATCTAAAGGCAAAAGATCAGCATTCAGAGCATCATTAAATCCACCACCGAACGCCAAACCGCCTTGCACATCAACACCTTTGCTGGAGGCAAGGAAAGAGGCCATACTTTCTTGTATATTACCTTTACCGCTCGCAATTTGGGAGATCATTTGACCAAAGGCATTGCCCTTACCCAAACCTTGCCCCATCTGCATGCCCTGCGACATATCACTGGACATGAGCCCACGCATTGTTACTAAATTATCACCAACACTTTGGTTTTCAAACCACTTGCCAATTCCCATGGCTTCTCTACCAGAGAGGTTCATTTCAGAAAACATTTGCAATAATCCAGTATCATCTGCATTCACAGAAAGCTCATCCAAATATAATTGGATATCCTCCCGGCTAAATGCACCACTATTTTGAGAAGAATCTGAAACAAATAACACGTTGATCAACTCACCCGCGGACACCTTACTGATAAAAGCAGCTGTGCTTCCATCAATTTGCCCTGTGTCCAAACGACTGGCCAAAGCATTCAACTCCGCAGGGGATAAATTTACAGCAATCAAATGCGGAAATGTTTCCGATCCAAGCTGTTCTTGCCCCAACGCTTCTATTTGATAAGGAAGGTAAACAATATCAACCTCAGATATATCTGGATTACCTGGGATAAGGGACTTCACCGCGTCCATAAAGTTTGCAAGTCCGCCAAATTGTTCTAAAATTTCTGGATCAACAAGGGAGACACGCTCCACATTTGCAATATGTTCTAATTGCTCTGCACTCAACGGGATTTTTACCGCTTCACCTTGCGCGTTTTGAATGTATAGAACAGAGCCATCAGTCTCTAAGCTTTCTGATGCCTCCTCTGCTTTATCTATACGCGATGCGTTATCCGTTCTATCAACCGCGCGACGAGATTCATGTCTCGCCTCACTTTTATGATCAAGGTGGCGCTCAAACTTATCGCCATCATCACGACGGTTTGTAGCTCCTGCATCTTTGATGGAACTATACTCAGCAACTTGCTGTACATTCATAAACAATACTGACATTTTTTAATCCTTTTTAAGTTTACACTGAATCCATGACCCCTGATGACAGTGTTTTCTTGTGTCCTCTTTGATACATTTTTCCAGAAGAATCATAACGCTCTTCTTTTTGGGTCAATGCATCTCGTGCGGCTTCCATAATTCTACGATTAAGACGGCTCGCGCCATCTTTACGGTGCAGAAGGATATTTAAGTTCTCATCTGCGTGTTCAGAAAAACTTGCGTGACTTTCTTTCAGGTTTTTCTTCAAATCATTTCCCGCCTTACCAATATTACCACGTAGCGCCATCAATTTTTGGGCTTCAATTTCGTAATTTTTTGCCAAAGAGACCTTTTCTAATTGTAAATCAAGGAATTTTTGTCGATCCATCGCGCGCAAAGCATCGTTCTCTTTCTTTAAAACGGCTTCCAATCGCCCCATCATTTCAATGACAGTGGTCATCGTTTTTTCAACATCACCTTCAACTTTTCTTCTTCTCTGGATTTTTTGCATTATAAACTCCTACTCATTACGTTAACGGTTTAATTGAAGGTCGCGCTCTTCTCGACCCGCAACAGTATCTAATTTCAAATCACGATCATCTTGACCTGCTAAAGTAGCCTCAGCATCATCCATAGCGACAGACTCCTGCCCTTGCATTTTGATAAGCGCTTCTTTCACATGAGAGGCCAAACCAATCCCTCCTGCGTTGGACAATGCTTTTCCGTACTCATCAAGCATCATTCCACGGTAAACTTCTTCTGCACGACCACCACCAAACATGCCGTCAGTCTCCATAGATTCAAAAACAGGTCTAATCATCTCTGTCATAAAAACCGCTTCAAAATCTTTGGAAATTGCATCAAATTCACTATCTGGCGTATTTGGTCGAATACCACGCGTTAAAGCATTGGCCTTATCAACGCCACCTTGCGACGCCTGCATCGTAGCAAAAGCACTAGCTGGGGAAATAGCACTATCCATTATAGCAACTCAATCTCTGCTTGGAGCGCACCAGCAGCTTTAATGGATTGTAAAATCGTAATCATATCTCGCGGACCAACACCAAGCTTGTTTAAGCCTGTGACCAACTCTTGCAACGTCACACCCGACTCGAGCACAGCCAACTTGGCGTCCGCACCCTGATTAACTGAAATATCTGTTCTTGGCACAATAACGGTTTCACCTTGCTCCGCAAAGGGGTTAGGTTGTGAAACCTGCGCTGTCTCCGTCACACGAATTGTTAGGTTCCCTTGTGCAATCGCAATGGTACTAATTTTAACATTTGATCCCATGACAATAGTTCCAGAGTTTTCATCAATCACAACTTTGGCAATCTGATCTGGTTGCACAGGCAATTGTTCTATGTCAGTAAGCAAATCAACAATTGTACCTTTGTAATTATTCGGGCGCACCAACGTAATGCTTGATGCATTATTCGCTTTGGCTATCTTTGCATCTGTGAACCCATTGATGGCTCGTGCGATACGACGCGCTGTCGTTAAATCAGGATTACGAAGAGCAAGCCTAACTTTTTGAAGCTTTTCAAGATCAAAATTAATCTCTTTTTCAACAATCGCGCCCTGAGGAATACGCCCTGACGCAGGGTTATTTTGCACAACCGTAACTGCCGCACCCTCAGACTGGAAACCACCGATCATCACAGGGCCTTGTCCAATCGCATAAACTTCACCATCAGCACCCATCAAAGATGTCACCAAAAGTGTTCCGCCACGAAGGCTGTCTGCATCACCAAGTGTTGAAACTGTGATATCAATACGTGATCCATTATTCGCAAAGGGCGGAAGCGTGGCGGTCACCATAACGGCGGCAACATTCCCTGTATTCATATTTTGATCTCTGACATTCACGCCTAAACGTTCTAACATCGCAGTTAAACTTTGGCGTGTGAACGGCGCATTATTCAATGCATCCCCCGTTCCATTCAAACCAACAACAAGACCATACCCGACCAACATATTGTCTCGAACCCCTTCAATGTCGACAATATCCTTAATACGGGTTGTCGCAGCCGTTGAAGTGGAAACAAAATTAACGGTTACAAAAGAGAAAACAAACAGCATCCATATAACTGTGCTCCATAAAGTATGACGGAAAAGATTTCTCTCGTTCATACGGTTTCCTTTTGTATTGTTATGATCGTTATTTGTATTGTTATGATCGTTATATGTCATTTTTTTACCTTTTGACCCTTTTCGTGGTTTTTATCCAGTCATTACCTTGCCAGTCTCATGCCAAAACATAAATCGTTTAAATACAATCAATTAACAAAAATACGAGGCAAGATCACGACGAACTAAGGCACTTCTTGCCCCGCCTAAACACCCGTACTAGGCAAATTTGTTTCCTCCGTCCTTTCCTCATTCTTTCACTACTGTTTCATTGGCAACGCCCATAGAAATGGGATATAATGGAAGCATGAAAATTCAAGGACCAAGCAAAACAGGCAAAACCTCCTCCACAAAGAAGACCTCTAAAGCAGGCGGTGGCGGGAGTTTTGGCATACTTCTAAGTGGCGGCACAGAAGAAACAGCATCCGCAGCAACAGCACACAGCATCACAAAGGTAGAAGCACTACTCGTTGCACAAACAAGTGATGATCCAGCCGAACAAAAATCCAGAGGACGTATGGTCAAGCGTGCAGATCGATTACTAGATGAACTTGATAAAATGCGCCTTTCCATGCTTACAGGAACAATCACAGTCGGAGATATGATTGATCTGGCCGATGTTGTTGCAAGCCATAGAGAACAAATTCAGGACCCCGAGCTCACCGCTATCCTTGAGGAAATAGATCTCCGCGCGCAAATTGAAATTGCTAAAATGAGGGTTTCACTTGATGCGTTAAGCTAATTTCAAACCATATAAGTAACAACATTTTTGTGTGCATAAGAAAAGACTCTTGCATTTTTGGACTCATATCTCTATTTTCTTGGCGGTAAACTATTTATTAAGCTTTATGCTTGAAACTATTAGGCCGTAAAAAGAATTATATAGGAGCCCAAAAACATGACCCTACAAGGAAGCGTTCTCGTACCACAGGATTACAGTCCAACGGATAAAGAAGAATTTATGAGTCCTGTAATGACCGAATATTTCCGTCAGAAGCTCATCGACTGGAGAGAGGAGCTTATCAAAGAATCCTCAGAGACAATTAAAACAACACTTCAAGGCGAAGATTTAAACAAGCCAGATATTGCCGATCGCGCATCTGCTGAAACAGATCACGCTCTCGAACTTCGTACACGTGACCGTGAACGTAAACTGATTTCTAAAATCAATGAAGCTTTGATGCGTATTGATGAAGAGACATATGGATACTGTGAGGAAACAGGAGATCCCATTTCTGTGAAACGTTTGTCAGCCCGCCCAACAGCAACACTAAGCTTAGAGGCACAGGAACGTCACGAGAAAATGGAGCGCACACACAGCGCAGACTAAGTCTCTCCAATAAAAATCGACATATAAAAAAGGTCTGGAAAACTTCCAGACCTTTTTCTTTGTTCTTTATACGTTAATGCTAGAGCTTAGCTCGCCAAAGGAAGCTCAGTGTCTGCTTTTTTCTTTGCAGGTTTTCCTTTTTTCGCAGTAGAAGCATTTGCCATAGGGGCAAGTCTACCATCCAATGTAGCACCTGCTTCAATTTGTAGCTCGCCATATACGATTGAACCAGTGATCACACCAGTAGAGGCAACAGTCAAACGCCCGCTTACGTTAACTTCACCTTCAAAGTGACCCGCAATTGTTGCTTCTTCAATTTCAACAGTCCCATAAAACTTACCAGTTTCAGAAATTTCCAAAACCTTCGCGCCTTTAAGAGCGGCTTCAGCACTACCTTCAACAAGAAGATGATCACAAGACTCAATCTCCCCAGACATTGTAATACCTTCACCAATAACAAGACGACGGCCATTTCCAGAAGCACCCGCCACTGGATTAGTACCAGGAGCATATGGTGTAGGGTTATAACTACCGTATGATTTACTTGAGTTCGCTGCCGCTGGGCGTTGGAACGGGCTTGATGTTGTCGTTTGTGGAATATCAACAGATTTGTTTGAACCTTGCTCTGTTGTTTTACGATCCTGATCCGATGTCATTGTAGATGTGTCCTTTTCATTTTTTGATTTAAGATCCATTGTAACCTGTGGCGTACCATCCGTACTTGTGTCCATGTTGCTTGCAACAACAGATACAGGTGACGCTGACGATGGCTTAATTTGTTTATCTAGTACAGAGTCCATTCCTGAACTAGCTGTTTCGTTTTGTGTTTCTGGCTTTGGCCTATGGAACATTATACGCCCTCCTTTTTCTATTTTTAAAAATACAATACAATACAAAATCAGCTCCATTTTTATAAATAATAATAAAAACGAAACAGATCAGACCATATGTCATTAATGTTTAAGCAATGTCCGCACACTAGCACGAGCATTGAAAACTTCGCAAGGCATTTTCATTAAGATATGCACGTATATTTTTTAAAACTAAGTATCCTCATGAAAACTATAATAAATTTTTCCTGCGATTTTTGAGGATATCCCATCTACTAATTTTAGGTCTTCAATCCCTGCATTTTCAACTGCCTTCGCGGATCCAAAATGATGAAGAAGTGCTTTTTTCTTTTTAGGGCCAACCCCCTCAATCGTATCTAGGGAGGACTTTATAGCATTATTCTTCCGTCTAATCCTGTGACTTCCAATTACAAAACGGTGCGACTCGTCTCGTATTCTTTGCAGATAGTGTAAGGTTGGATCATTAAGCGGGAGAGAGAACGCTGTGCGTCCAACCATATGAAATTCTTCTCGACCAGCATTTCTATCTGGTCCTTTGGATATTGCCACCACACATAGCGCATCCGATAACCCCAATTCAACCAGTGTTTCATGAACAGCACGCAACTGCCCCTTCCCCCCATCAATTAATAATAAGTCAGGAAAGCTTTCATCTATCACATCAACATTTCTAAAGCGACGCTCCATCACTTCACGCATCATCCCATAATCATCAGACGCAGCCGCATGCTTTATATTAAACTTACGGTAAGATGCCTTCTGAAACCCTTCAGGCGTTGCCACAATCATAGCGCCAACCATATTCGTGCCCCCTGTGTGACTGTTATCATAAACCTCTATACGCTCAAACGGCTGATCGACATCAAACAACAAAACCAAAGCCTCCAGCGCATTTTTATCTTTAATCTGTAGTGAGACATGTCGCTGCAACGCCGCGCGTGCATTTTGCACAGCAAACTCCGTCACACGCTTACGATCGCCCCTTTGCGGCACCGACACCTGCACAGATATGTTCGCAAGATCTGACAACGCCTGCGCGACCAAGGCTTGATCTTCGACCGCTTCATTTACAAAGATCTGCTTAGGAATGGGTTTGTTATGGTAGAACTGCGTCAAGAACACGCTTAAAAGCTCCGCACATCCCGTCTCCGCCTCATGCTTAGGAAAGTAACTCCGATTACCAAAGTTCTGCCCACCACGAAAGAAGAAAACCTGAATACAGCTTTGCCCTGCGTCTTGCACGCAGGCAATCACATCTGCATCCTGAATGTTCTCAACATTGATATCCTGCTTACTCTGTAGCAAAGAGATCGCGTGAATACGATCACGAAACACCGCAGCGCGTTCATAATCTTGGGCTTCGCTAGCAGTGACCATCTCTTCCTGTAATCTTTGACGGACATCCGCGCTCTTCCCTTCCAAGAAAGGCTTTAGATCACGTGTTTGTTGGGCATATTCTTCTTGAGAGACATAACCGACACATGGCGCAGTACATCTTTTAATATGATATTGAAGGCATGGGCGCTTTCGGTTTAAAAATTCTCGGTCAGAGCAATTACGCAATAAAAAGGCCTTTTGCAAAATGGCAATGGTACGGTTCACTGCCCCCGTTGATGCAAACGGACCATAATATGTCCCCTTCTCGTCTTTTGCCCCTCTATGCTTATCAAGACGCGGAAAGTCATGTGTGTCATCAAGATACAAATAGGGAAAAGACTTATCGTCGCGTAGCAAGATATTATAGCGCGGTTTAAGGGTCTTAATAAGGTTACTTTCTAAAAGAAGTGCCTCAACTTCCGTGTGTGTATTTACAACTTCGAGTTGCACTGTTTCAGCAACCATGCGCCGTAATCGCATTGGAAGACGATCAAGATGCGTATAGTTCAACACCCGACGTTTCAAACGCTTTGCCTTACCGACATAGAGAATATTATCATGCCTATCAAGCATTCTATATACACCTGGGGTCTCAGGTAATTCCTTCGCAAACGCAGAGATAACCTGCGCCCCATGGGGAAATCCTGCCTGCGGTGTGTCTGATGAAGTCATGCAGACAAAGTAGAATCCTAGTAAGCATTTAACAAGCGAGAATTATTCACATTACATAAAAAACTTGACAAAATCCCAAAAAAATATTTACTGAGCGTAATAGTTGATAAAAATCAACAGTGAATATTAAATAAATGTTGGGGAAACATAGTTATGAATTTATATACAACAGAAGGGGCACTTCTGTATGCATCTTCGTGCCGCTCACTTCAAGACACGATAGAAACCGCCATCGAAGATGGTATTATTCTGGACAATATCAATCTCAAAAATAGAGATTTAAGAAACATCAACTTTGATGGTGCGATCATGCGCAAAGCTTGCCTTGTAAATGCAGACCTAACAGGCGCAAGCATGAGCGAAGGAATCTTTGATTACGCAGATTTTTCTCATGCTCAACTTTATAACACGTGTATTGCCTACTCATCTCTCAATGGATGTAGCTTTCTTCATACGAATTTTGGGGCAACAGATCTATCCCAAAGCATAGTGGATCAAAGCGTCTTTGCAGGACCATCTGTATTTTCAATAGCATTTAGATCCATAAAATCCATGAAAAGCGTAGCATTTCTGCACAATGGCGCGCCATACCCTATGCACCAAATTCCAATCAGCATTCAAGGTCCAGAAGATGACATAAACATATTAGATCAACATGTTATTATTGAACATGAAATCTTCACACACCAAGAGATGGACTTTTACCCACCCTCACACATAAACACTAAGACGTATAAAAATGAACATTTAGTGTTTTACAATTCTCTCATACAATTCTCAAAAAATCGTGTTAATACATAAGGATATAGAATCCTTATCCCATACATTATATTTAACGAATAAGCCATGCTATAATTATGAAAAATAAACATAATATGCAGGTGGGGGGAACACATGCAAATCTACTGGAAACCTTTAGGGCTCTTCGCTTTGTGCATAGATTTTTACATAGACAAAGAACCCTTTAAAATATACTCTGTCGACCATTACAAGAATGAGTTGATTTTGGACGTCCCGTATACGCGAATTATATGGACGCCACGATCTCAATTAAAGAGAGAGAAATCATATGGGTATGGCAGAAAAAATACAGAAAAAGAGCCTTCGCACAAAAACCGATTACAGCGATCAAGGTCAAATTGGCGCGTTTATTGAAACAATGGAGCTCCTAAGGTCATTGGATTCTGAATTTCCTATTCAGCATGCAATCTCATTGGGCATTATATCACTCAACCCAGGACTTTCCCTAACACAGCTAGCAGACAAGACCGAGCTTACACTCTCCACTGTCTCTCGTATTGTTGGGGCCTTGTCAGATCACCGCGCAAACGGCAATCCACACTATCTTATCGAAGTGAAAGTTTCCAAAACAGAGCGCCGCAGAAAGGAACTTTACCTCACGAAAAAAGGAAAAGGATTCCTAAAGAAAATTGAGAACTGTTTCTAATTTTTTCAAGTAAGATCTGTTTTAGCTCTTGCTTAAAATAACATCTTCTTATAAATATGTTTCCGAGTGGCCCCATGGCGGAATTGGTAGACGCACACGACTTAAAATCGTGAGTCCTTGTGGCGTCCGAGTTCGAGTCTCGGTGGGGCCACCATTCATTTCTTTCTCTCTAGTAACTGAACAATCCGTTGTACGTCTTCGACGGCATCTATCAACTGTCTTTCATTAATGGCGCGCAACACAACGTTTATTCCCGATCCATTTGGTGTGTAATGCGGATAACTTCCAATATCAACCTCTGGATATTTATGCTGAAGGCGTTCTAAATCTTCCGCAATTTCACTTTCATACACAGTACAAAAAACCGTTTGGGACATAAGCAATGCGCCACCGGATATTGCAGCCACCACATAATCAACCATCGCCTGCATAATCTTGGGAACTCCCGCCATCACATATACATTCTCAATCTGAAAACCAGGCGCAGATGACACTGGATTTGGAATTAACAAAGCCCCGTGTGGGATTTGCGCCATTTTAAGGCGTGCATCCGTTAACGCCACCTCACCGTAATAGGCACGGAGGATTTCATATGCTTCCTCATTTTGTTCAATGGGAACGGAAAATGCCTTCGCAAGTGTCACCGAGGTAATATCATCATGCGTTGGACCAATCCCACCGCTTGTGAACACGTAATCATATTTTGAACGTAACGTCTGAACAGCTTCAATAATTGCTAACTCAACATCAGGAACAACACGAACCTCTTGAAGGCGAACCCCTTTATCCGTCAACTTTTGCGCTAAATACTGAACATTTTCGTCTTGGGTTCGACCAGAAAGGATCTCACTACCAATCACAATCATAGCTGCCGTATAGATCTTTTCATCACTCATAACTGGACTTCTTTCTGTATTTGAGGTTATTTAATCATGGAAAATACAAAAAAACAAAGAGAACAAAAAAAAATGAACGCACTCAACATCAATGAAGAAGGCATCACAATCCACGGAAAAGCTGGTTTTGAAGGCATGCGCAAAGCGGGGAAACTCGGTGCACAAACATTGGACATGATCACACCGCACGTGCAACCAGGTGTCACAACTGATGAACTCGACAAGCTATGCTTTGACTTCATCACAAAAAACGGTGCAATCCCTGCGCCCCTTAATTACGGAGGAGAAGGCGACCGCCCTCCTTTCCCAAAATCGATTTGCACCTCTATCAACAACGTTGTGTGCCACGGCATCCCATGTGATAAAAAACTCATGAACGGGGATGTTTTAAACATCGATGTAACCGTTATTGTTGATGGCTGGCATGGCGACACAAGCCGTATGTTCTTTGTTGGTAACAAACCATCGGTCATGGCAAAGCGCCTCGTAACCACAACATATGACTGCATGATGGCAGGAATCGAACAGGTTAAACCGGGGGGATCACTCCGCGATGTTGGGCGCGCGATTCAAGACATGGCAGAAAAAGCGCGCTTTGGTGTTGTCCGCGAATTCTGCGGACACGGTTTGGGACAAGTCTTTCACGCTGCTCCATCTGTGCTTCATTACGATGACCCTTACACAACAACAATCTTTGAACCCGGCATGTTCTTTACAATCGAACCAATGATCAATGTCGGAACATGGAAAACCAAAATGTTAAACGACAAATGGACAGCCGTCACAAAAGACAAAAAGCTTTCCGCACAGTTTGAACATTCCTTGGCAGTCACCGAAGATGGCTTTGAAATATTCACGCTTTCTCCGAAGGGCTGGACAAAACCTCCATATGACTAGCGTTCAGAAAAAAGAAGCTCCACACTATTCAGGGCATAGAGATCGTCTACGCCAGCGCTTTGCACAAGGTGGAACAGAGGCACTTCAAGATTATGAGCTTTTAGAACTCATCTTATTCATGGCGATCCCCCGTCGGGATGTAAAGCCACTAACCAAAGACCTTATCCAGAGATTCGGATCATTCTCTGGGGTTGTACACGCGGAAATTCACGAGCTTACGGGGTTTGGGCTTTCAGAGAACAGCGCCATTGCCCTCAAATGCATTGAGGCAGGCGCATTAACAATGATGAAGCAGGATGTTACAAAACAACCTATTCTCAACTCATGGTCACGCCTCACAGATTATCTTTATGCCTCCATGGCACACGAAACCAAGGAGCAATTCCGTCTTCTGTTCCTAAACAAAAAAAACGAACTCATCGGCGATGAGGTTCAGCAAACAGGCACAATTGACCATACCCCCGCTTATCCGCGAGAAATCATTAAACGCGCCCTCAATGTCGGCGCAACCGCGCTTATTCTGGTACATAACCACCCAAGCGGAAATCCCTCGCCGAGCCAACCCGACATTAATCTTACACAAGACATCATCGCGGCGGCAAACCCGTTTAATATAATCATTCATGATCATGTCATCATTTCTAAAAACGGGTACACAAGTTTTAAGAGCGAAGGGCTTATTTAAAATGCCAGTCCACATGATCAAACTGGTGGTTGGCATAGAAACCCTGCAAGACTTCTACGAACTTCAAAAGAGAGAAGCTGTTGAGTACTACGGGCAAAAAGCTGTGCCCTGTTGGACACGCTACAAACCAAGGCAAGCCGATGACATTATCCGCAGTGAAGGCTCAATTTACCGTGTGATAAAAAACCGTATTCAATGCCGTGCGAAAATCCTTGGATTTGAAATGGTAGAAACTGATAACGGCACCAAATGCATGATCATGCAATCAACAGAGATGGTACAGACCGTATCAACACCGCGCCGTCCCTTCCAAGGATGGCGCTATCTAAAACTCGCAGATGTGCCAGAAGACAGGAGCATCTATCTCGGGCAAGATGTTTGTGACACACCGCCAGAAGACATGAAAAATGAGCTTGAAGAGATGGGATTACTATAATGAAAAACTTTGATTGGAATACACTGACACAAAGCGAACGAAAAGAATGTCTATCTCGCCCAACAACGCAGAACGATCAAAACATCACATCATCGACCAGACAAATCGTTGAGGATGTAAAAGCCAACGGTGACAAAGCGGTTAAATCCTATACAAAACGCTTCGACAAGGTTGAATTAAACAACTTAAAAGTATCAAAAGAGGAAATGAAACACGCCTCATCCACGATAGCCCAAGATAAGAAACAAGCCATAGAGATAGCCTATAACAACATTACGCTATTTCACAAAAACCAAGGCTTAAGAGCATTCTCAGAAAACATAAGCAACGACATACAATGCGAACGACGTGTTGTCCCCTTAGAGTCCGTTGGTCTATACGTCCCAGGAGGAACAGCACCGCTGGTTTCCACAGCCCTGATGAACGGCATTCCATCTCAGATTGCAGGCTGTAAAAACCGTATCATGTGTACGCCATGCGACAAGAATGGCGGAATCAATCCGCACATCCTCTACGCCGCACAACTATGTGGAATTGCAACAATATTTAAAGTAGGTGGCGCGCAAGCCATCGCCGCCATGGCATATGGAACAGAAACGATTCCAAGCGTTGATAAGATATTTGGTCCAGGAAACACTTACGTCACCTCCGCAAAGAAAATTGTCTCTGAATGTCCAAATGGCGCAGCCCTCGACATGCCAGCAGGACCGTCAGAAGTGTGCGTAATTGCAGATGACACCACAAACCCAATATTCGCCGCAGCAGACCTATTGTCCCAAGCAGAACACGACCCCCTATCCCAAGCCGTCCTCATATCAACATCCACACACATGAGAGACAATGTATTAAAAGAGATAGAGAACCAAAGAAAAGCCCTCTCTCGCACAGCCATTATTGAACAATCACTAGAAAAAAGCATTTCTATTATTGCCGAAGACATGACCCAAGCCATAGAGATAGCCAACGCATACGCGGCAGAACACTTAATTCTATGCTTTGATAACGCCGAGCAATATGTAGATCAAATCATTCACGCAGGATCAATTTTCGTTGGTCCTTGGTCCCCAGAATCCGCAGGAGACTACTGTAGTGGGACAAACCACGTCCTACCAACATACGGATACGCCAAAAATTATTCGGGGTTAAGCGTCGAAGCCTTCCAAAAAACAATCACCGTACAAAAATTATCCCGCAAGGGTCTCGAAAGCCTATCAAGAACCATCATCGACATCGCAAATCTCGAAGGATTAGATGCCCACGCGAATGCTGTATCTCTGAGGCTTAAAGACTAAAGGGAAATATCACACATCTTTAAACAACCGAGAACGCACAGCACCATCAACGGTCAAACAATCGTAGATCGTTTCATCGATTCCTGCCTCTACAGACTGCATATCCGCCAAAGAGAGAGCATCAAGCTGACATCTATTATTCTCCGCCATTTTTACAATCTGACCCGTCACATGGTGCGCACGGCGAAAAGGCATTTTCAGCGTTCTAACAAGCCAATCAGCCAAGTCAGTTGCCGTAGAAAATCCATTTTCTGTGTCCGCGCGCATTTGCTCAACGTGAACATCCATACTGCCGACCATTCCCGTCATCGCGCGCAAACATAGCGACAACATATCATACGCCTGAAATGTTATTTCTTTATCATCTTGCATATCCTTGTTGTATGTCAGAGGTAGCCCTTTCATAATAATCAACATCTGCGTTAAATGACCAACAATTTTACCGCTACTCCCCCGAACAAGCTCTGCCGCATCAGGATTCTTCTTTTGTGGCATAATAGAGCTTCCCGTCGTGAAACTATCACTCAAACGTACATAGTTAAACTGCACCGTTGACCATATAATCAATTCCTCAGCAAACCGTGAAAGATGGATGGCACAAATACTACACGTTGATAAGAACTCCAAAACAAAGTCACGCGATGCAACCGCGTCCATCGTATTGGCAACAGGACGCGCAAACCCAAGCTCGCTTGCCGTCATGTCTCGATCAATCGGAAACGAAGTTCCTGCCAACGCTGCCGCACCTAATGGGCACTCATCCATACGCTCCAAACAGTCTCGAAGACGCATCTTATCCCGACCAATCATCGAAGACCATGCCCCAAAATGCAACGCTAAAGTCACAGGTTGCGCAATTTGCAAATGCGTAAATCCGGGCATAATCGTCATTTCATGCTCTTGAATTTTGGTTTTCAAAATTGCTTCAAATGATGAGACCTCTTCTATAAGTGCGACAATCGATTGCTTCATCCAGAGACGAAAATCTGTCGCGACCTGATCGTTTCGAGAACGCGCAGTATGAAGTTTCCCCGCAACATCACCAATAATTTCAGTCAATCGCGCCTCAATATTCATATGAATATCTTCCAACTCTGCTTTAAAAACAAAGTCATCCGCTTCAATCTCATCCTTGACCTGTAGAAGCCCCTTAGAAATTGCCTCAACATCAGATTTTTCAATAATGTCACACGCACCGAGCATCTTTACATGCGCCAACGACCCTTGGATATCCTGCCCATATAGACGTTTATCAACATCAATAGAGGCATTGATTTCGACCATGATATCATCGGGAGCGGACTCGAAACGCCCACCCCACATTTTATGCGATGTCTTCTGTGCATTACTCATGCCGCTATCTCCGCTTTAACAACTGCAGCACTCACAGGATTTGTCTTCAAACGAATAGCATTAATTTTGATAAACCCTTGTGCATCTTCTTGGTTATAACCACCTTCTTCATCCATAGAGGAAAGCTCAGGACTATAAAGCGACTTCTCAGATTTACGTGCCACAGGATAAGCCATTCCCTTATAGAGCTTAAGTGTCACATCACCATCTACATTCTCTTGGCTCTTTTCAATAGCATGAAGTAGAAACTCCATTTCTGGCGAGAACCAATAGCCATTATAAATCACATCCGCAATTTTCAACGTCAACATATCTCGCAAATGCATCACTTCACGATCCATGGTAAGCCCTTCAATGTCTTTATGGGCTTGAAGAAGAATCTCCCCCCCAGGAGTCTCATAAACACCCCGAGACTTAATCCCCACATACCGATTTTCGACCATATCTAAACGACCAATCCCGTGCTTTGCACCCATCGTGTTGAGATACAAAAACAACTCAAGAGGATCTGTAGCTGTTGTTCCATCTGCCTGATTAACAACCTTCGTCGGAAATCCTTTTTCAAAGCTAAGTGTAATCATGTCTGCTACATCGGGCGCAAGTTCAGGCGCACATGTATGAGAATAAACATCCTCACCAGCAGCCACATTTGGATCTTCCAAAATCCCTGCTTCATGAGAAATATGAAGTAAATTGTCATCTTCAGAATATGGCTTAGACGCAGTTGCCGTTACAGGGATACTGTACTTATCCGCATAAGCCAACATATCACCCCGTCCTTTAAATTGATCAAGGAAGTTCTGCATCTTCCATGGTGCAAGAACTTGTATCTCAGGGTTCAAGGCATAATAAGCAAGTTCAAAACGCACCTGATCATTACCCTTCCCCGTTGCGCCATGAGAAACATAAACCGCGCCCTCAAGAGCTGCAATTTCAATCTGGCGTTTCGCAATAATAGGACGCGCCAACGATGTACCAAGCAAGTACCGCCCCTCATAAACCGCATTCGCCGAGAATGCTGGGAAGATATAATCCGTGATGAACTCTTTCTTGAGGTCTTCGACATAGACCTTACTCGCTCCAATCTTAAGGGCTTTTTCTTTTGCTGCCGCAAAATCTTCCTTCTGCCCGACGTCTGCCATATAGGCAATAACCTCATAGCCTTCTTCCATAAGCCACTTTAAAATTACTGATGTATCCAGTCCTCCTGAATATGCGAGTACAACTTTTTGTTTTGTCATGTTCTGCTCCTATTAAGCTATTAAATTTTGAAAATCTGAAATGAATAAATGCGCCGCGACACTTCAAAAGAAGCAGACAAATAATAGAAATTTTAAATCTTGGGAATTCTAGAATAAGTCAGTTCTCGTCACAACGCGGTGATACATCGTGTACGTCGTCGAAGAACTGTTGTTGTAAAAATCATCTTACTCATATGGTTATTTAGTCATACAACCTCAATATTTGTCAAGAAATTGATTTTACCGTCACTCCAAAACCAAGCTTTTCCTTTACATCACAACGACATCACTGTAGACAAAGCGCAGAAAATAAAAACAATGATTTTGAAGGCTATGTAATTCCATGATCCGTTTAGTAAGACGTTTTAATTTAACTGAAAATCCAAAAGCAGACCTCCTTTCAGGTTTAACCGTAGCCTTTGCTCTTGTGCCTGAAGCCATCGCTTTTGCATTTGTTGCAGGCGTTGAGCCTTTGGTGGGTCTATATGCCGCCTTTATGGTGGGTCTTATCACTTCAATCCCTGGTGGACGTTCAGGCATGATCTCTGGCGCAACGGGCGCGCTTGCTGTTGTCATGGTGTCCCTCGTTGCACAGCACGGTGTAGAATACTTATTCGCAACCGTTGTCCTCATGGGAATATTACAAATGTTAGCGGGTATCTTCTCTCTCGGGAAATTTATCCGCCTTGTTCCATACCCTGTCATGCTTGGCTTTGTAAACGGTCTCGCAATCGTGATCTTCTTGGCACAGCTTGGGCAATTCAAAATTGACGGTGCATGGATGGGTGAGCAAGCAATGGGGCTAATGTTAAGCCTCACCGTGCTAACCATGGCTATTATCTGGCTGTTTCCAAAACTTACAAAAGCCATTCCATCACCTTTGGTGGCCATTGTTACCATCACAGCAATTGTAATTGGGTTAAACCTTGATACAAGAACCGTTGGCGACTTGGCATCCATCGCAGGAAGCCTTCCAAGCTTGCACATACCATCTGTGCCATTTGACATGGAAACACTTACAATCATCTTCCCATATGCACTTATATTAGCAGCAATCGGTTTGATTGAATCCCTTTTAACCCTCCGCTTAATTGATGAAATGACTGAAACCCGCGGACGCACAGCACAAGAATGTGTGGGTCAAGGTGTTGCCAACATTGCAACGGGCTTCTTTGGGGGTATGGGTGGGTGCGCTATGATCGGGCAATCTATGATTAATATTAACTCTGGGGGACGTGGACGCTTATCTGGAATAACAGCCGCCCTTGTGCTTCTTGCCTTCATCCTATTTGCCTCTGGTCTCATTGAGATCATCCCACTCGCAGCACTTACAGGCGTGATGATGATGGTTGTCATCGGCACATTTGCATGGGGAAGCATCCGCCTCTTTAGAAAAATTCCCAAAGAAGACTTCATCGTTATTATTGCAGTTACAGCAATCACCGTTGCAACCGACCTCGCCATTGCGGTAATTGTTGGTGTGATTATCTCTGCGCTTGTTTTTGCGTGGAAATCCGCACATCACATTTGGATCAGCCAAGGAAAAGATACCAATGGAACTCGCGTTTACTCATTGTATGGACCATTATTTTTCGGTTCCGTCACAAGTTTCAAAGACTTGTTCGAACCAAAGGACGACCCTGATCACGTAATTATTGATTTTAAAAATACACGGGTTTGGGATCATTCTGCGCTTCAAGCCATTGATGAACTTGTAGAAAAATACAACAAGCTCGGCAAAAAACTTCAACTTGTTCACCTAAGCTCTGACTGTAAGCTTCTTCTTAAGAATGCGTCACACATGGTGGAACTTGATACGATCGAAGACCCGCACTATGGTATTGTCGTAGACTATGAAAAAGAAATGACGGATACAGCGAAAAGCTAATGAATAAAACTCACGATGTCATCATTATAGGCGTTGGTGCCGCAGGCTTGATGTGTGCCATTGAGGCGGGAAAGCGTGGGCGCTCTGTGCTCCTTCTTGACCACTCCAAAAAAGTGGCTGAGAAAATTCGCATCTCTGGTGGCGGGCGCTGTAACTTCACAAATATTCACACAAGCCCCACGAACTTTTTGTCTCAAAACAAACATTTCTGTAAATCGGCATTAAGTGGCTACACACCGCAAGACTTCATAGCATTGGTTGAAAAGCACGGCATCCAATATCACGAGAAAACACTCGGACAACAATTTTGTGACGATAGCGCGCAAAACATCATTGATATGTTGCTCAAAGAATGTGACGACGCGAACGTAGAGATCAGCATGCAAACCATAATCGACAAGGTTTCTTATGCGGATGATTGTTACACCGTTGGTACAAGCAAAGGTCGGTTCATAAGCCAATCTTTGGTCATTGCAACGGGCGGGTTATCCATCCCTAAAATTGGCGCAACACCTTTCGGTTATCAAATAGC
>JAESUK010000057.1 GCA_016763095.1 Alphaproteobacteria bacterium | reverse complement strand
TGTCTAAGATTGAATCTGGAAAAGTTGATCTGGACGAACAGGAAATTGATATTGCTGGGCTCGTAACCTCGGTAATCCGTATCATGGAATCTCGTGCTTTCAAGAGCGAAGTAAAACTTACAATTGATATAGAAGACAAGATACCAACACTTATTGCTGACATGCGCCTTATTCGTCAGGTCTTAATAAATCTTGTAAGTAATGCTGTGAAGTTTTCGAAAAAAGGGCAGGAAATAAAAACAAAAGTCTTTGTAGATGAACTTGGCGATCTGATTCTATCTGTTGAAGACCATGGGATAGGTATTCCAAAAGACAAGATCAAAGATGCGTTGGAACCCTTCGGTCAGATTATGGATTCACAGCATGCAAAAGAACAGCAAGGAACGGGTTTAGGACTTCCACTTGCGCGTGCTATGGTTGAATTGCATGGTGGGCATTTAGAGCTAGAATCCGATGTAGGAAAAGGAACAATTGTAACGATCACACTTCCTTCTCGACGTATTAAAATGAAACCAGACGATTAAGTAGAGTGAAGTAAGATGGCAATGAATTTAGAAAAGATATGTATTGATGCGGGGTTGAAGCTAACACTCCCACGTAAAGCTGTGCTTAAGGTTCTAGAAGATTCTAAAGATCATCCTTCTGTAGAGGAAATATATAAGCGTGCCACTAACCTTGATAGCTCAATAAGTATGGCAACTGTTTACCGTACGGTCGCGATGCTTCATGAAATGGACATTCTAATTCGTCATGATTTCAATGAAAGCTTCTCACGTTATGAACTTAATGACGATCACCATGATCACTTAATAGACATAGATAGTGGCGAGATTGTAGAATTCCATAGCGATGAACTTGAAGCTCTAAAAGAAAAGATTGCACAAGACATGGGGTTTGATCTTGTTGATCACCGTCTTGAGCTCTATGCCAAGAAAAGAAAATAACGATCATGAGTGATGCTTCTTTGCCAACAGCCCTGTGGGTTGAAAGCCATATTGCGCAATGTCACTCTGCGTGTATCCCTGTCTATGTTGTGAATAAAGGTGCACATTCTGGTGCCACCGTCATCCTCAAAATAAACGGTTTAGGCAATGGTTATCAGGTTTTAACGCAAATGCGTGACGCTGATGGCACGCTTGGTTGGATGCATGCATTAGGTGATAGTAATAAGGAGATTGCGGAATCTGAAATAGATGCGTATATTCGCCGTTCAATTGAACGTGATCCAGATGTCTGGGCGATAGAAATTGAAGATAAAAACATGAAAAACCCATTTGAAGGAAAGATTATTGGCTGATTTATCAGAAATTGTAAAAAAACGCCGTACTTTTGGGATTATTTCCCATCCAGATGCGGGTAAAACTACCTTAACTGAGAAATTGTTGCTCTTTGGGGGGGCCATTCAGCTCGCTGGTGAGGTAAAGGCAAAAGGAAACCGTCGCCGTGCCCGTTCTGACTGGATGAAAGTTGAGCAAGAACGTGGGATTTCTGTGTCGTCCTCTGTGATGACCTTTGAATATGAAGGCAATACATTTAACCTTCTTGATACTCCCGGGCATGAAGATTTCAGTGAGGATACGTATAGAACACTTACCGCCGTAGATAGCGCCGTTATGGTGCTCGATTGTGCTAAAGGGATAGAGAAGCAGACGCTCAAGCTCTTTGAGGTCTGTCGTCTAAGAAATATCCCGCTTATTACATTCATCAATAAAATGGATCGTGATGGGCTTGATCCTATGGAGTTAATGGATGAGATTGAGCAAAAGCTTGCCTTACAAGTTGTGCCAGCAACATGGCCAATTGGTATGGGGCGAGAGTTCAAAGGTTGTTATGGCCTCTATGACGACCAAATTCATCTGTTTGAAAAAGGTAAGGGCGACCGTATTCGTGAGGGCATTCGATGTAATGGGGTTGATGATCCACAAATTGATGAACTATTAGATCAATACACGGCGTCCACACTTCGGGAAGAAGTCGCGATGGTGAAGGGGCTTTGCCCAGAATTTGATTTAAAAGAATACAGAGAAGGGGCAATGACTCCTGTTTTCTTCGGAAGTGCCATATCTACATTTGGTGTAAAAGAGCTTCTCGATGGGCTCGGACGTTGGGCACCATCTCCAAGACCACAAGAAGCCGTTGAAAGAAAGGTTGAGCCAGATGAGAAAAAAGTCTCTGGATTTATCTTTAAAATTCAAGCTAACATGGATGCTAAGCACAGAGATAGAATAGCTTTTACAAGGATTTGTTCAGGGAAATTCAAGCGGGGAATGAAGCTAAAACATAGTCGCTCAGGCAAAATGATAACGATACATTCCCCTCAATTGTTCTTGGCTCAAGACCGTGAGATGGCAGAAGAAGCTTTTGCGGGCGATATCATCGGGATTCCTAACCATGGGAACTTAAGAATTGGAGATTCTCTGACAGAGGGAGAAACGCTTACATTTACAGGTATCCCTTCCTTTGCGCCAGAATACATGCAACGCGTTATGCCTGATGATCCTATGAAGGCTAAACATTTGGGCAACGCACTCCAACAACTTGCTGAAGAAGGTGTGGCGCGCGTATTTAAGCCGTTGATGGACTCGCATTGGGTGATCGGCGTGGTAGGACCTCTACAATTTGAAGTTTTGGCAGATAGAATTAGAACTGAATACAATGTACCCGTTCACTTTGAACAAGCGGCATTGTACACGGCACGTTGGATTGAGGGCGACCCTCTAACGCTAAAAACATTTATAGATGGGAATAGGTCTTCCATTGCGAACGACCATGATGATGATCCTGTATTTCTCGCACGGAATGCATGGCATTTAGGGGATGCAGAAGAAAAGAATAAAGATATTCAGTTCCTTGCTACTCGCTAAGCCTTGTAACTAGCAATTATTAAGTTGTGTAACACCGTTTAGACCAGAGACATCAAGCTTTGGAGTGGCAACAGGTGCCTTAAAGTTTTGTGCTGCGGCTTTGAAGTTTTTTGTAATCATAATTTTCTCCTACTAAGCTCATTCTAAAGAAAAAGTATTAATTATTTCTTAAAATTTGAATGAGATATGATTAATTAAGGCCTAAAATGGGAGCCACAGTACCCTGACTATCCAACTGTTGAGCAGAAGCAGATAGCTCTGGCGTTATACTTAATACATGGCTGTTAATACCTGCTGCAATTTGTTTTGCAGCATCATCTGGGTTTTCACTCATATGTTTGAGGGCTTGTGCGTCTTCTGGATTGCTTAAAAATCCGAGTTCAACAAGCGTTGCTGAACTGGTTGGTGTTGCCGCATGGTTTTCAAATCGATCAAGAACCGCCAAATCTCCAACATGCTTTACAGCACTATCCCTGCCATCAATAGAGTATGAACCCGCTATTTGTTGCGCAAGTGCTTTTGACCCGTCATTAACAATACCTGCACCATCCACATCATGGTAAATTCGTGATCCATGTGCCTGTGAATTTTCAACAGAATTAGCATGTAAACTTATAAACATCACACCGTTTGATCCTGTTTGGTGTGCGAGTTCGTTTGCAAAATCTGAACGGACACGCAATGTATCCCCATGTGTACCTTCAAGACGTAATTGTTCACCAACATTACGTGTAAAAGCAATATTATAACCCATTTCATGAAGCTCTTCAGCAAGTGCCAAGCCAACGGGATCAACAACATCAACTTCACTAAGTCCCATTCCTGCTATTGGTCCATCTACGTGCTTTGATACAGCACCAGGGTCAATAATATCGTTGCCCTTACCATTTCTACTGAAATCTGATTTATGCCCCAAATCAATAACGATAAGAGGGCGTTCATTCCCTGCAAGCGAGTGTGTATCTACTGTTGATTGTCCCGCTAAAACCCTATCATCGGCTGACGTTGCCGTAACGTTTGCCCATGATTGTTCTATAAGTCGGTTATCGACACCAAATTTATTTGTTCCTGAGAATGTTGTCGTATAGCCTTCGTTTGCAAGAACACCTTGTGTCTGTGGAATACTCGCCGATGCTCTAAACGAGTCTGTCGATGTGAGTACTTGATCTGGCTTTGGATTAGGAATAGGAACAGGGATAGATTCTTGGGGGGCAGGGATTGTTGTTTCTGCTCCTCCTCCTGTAGTTAACGTAGCATCTTCTGTCGCACCAATCGTTGCTTCATATCGCCCAACCGCATCAAGTGTTCTATTCCCAACAATTCCATCAACACCACCCGCTGCATATCCACCAATGTTAAGAAGTGTCTGTAAGTCTCTTACAGAAGCGTAGTCCGCCGTCGTATTTAGCGCGTCTATATTGCCATCAGCCCCAAGTTTAACTAGTGTTTCATTGATTCTGGTGTCTAGCATACCTTTCATATTGGGGTCACTGAGAAGTTGTTTTAGTTCTGATGTCTGCCCATGCTTCATAACCTCATGCAGGATTGAAGGCTCAATGGTTGCAAGTGCACCTGGGTTATCTTTCAGATATTCCATAACACCAGAGGCTGTATTCTCTCCAAAATACCCTTTTGCACCGCCAGTATGATATCCAAGTTCGTTTAAAGATTTTTGTAATGTACTAATATTCTCTCTTGAAAGGCTTTCGTTCTCTAGGTTCTCAAGAACATTGATATTTAACTCACCTTCATTTACTAAGCTATTTTGATATTCTATCCGCCCAATAAGTGCTTTTTGTCCGTAGCGGTCGAGACTTTGTCTCATCGTTGGTGAAATTTGATCAACAAAAGCTCTGTTGTCGGGACGCCTAAGGAACTCACCAAGCGCACCACCCGTGTTATTCCCCATAAAGCCATCAATTTTACCCGTATCAATCCCTTGTACGCGAAGCTGTGTCTGTAATAGCTTTAAATCTGGACGTGAAAGATGTCCCTCCTGTGTTAGGAGGTCATAAATGATCGCTGAACTTCTCTCTATCTCATTTTCCACTAAGGTGTATTCCTTATATGTGTGTATTCAATTATTTACTTTATACTAATGTAACTTCCTTAACTTTTTCCTAAAATTTAAGAACGTATAAGTACAACAGTAACTTAGGATGTTATTTAGACACACAAGAGCGCTCTATAATGACTTTCCGCTTGCATTGGAAACCCTATAGGCGTATATACCAGACAAAATTAGTATGGATTAAAAATACTCCAAGAAAATATGAAGGAAATAGCGTGTTTAAGCTATCTAAAATGGCAGATTATAGTCTCGTTCTTCTCTCTCACGTTGAAGAAGATACGCTTATGCCTGTTTCCCAACTTGTTGAAAGAACAAAACTCCCTGAACCGACTGTTTACAAAGTCATGCGACTGCTTGTAAAAGCAGATATTGTGAGCTCAATTCGTGGACCGCAAGGGGGCTATAAGCTCAGCACCAAATCCGAAGATATTTCCGCTGATGCAATCATTACTGCAATTGATGGTTCTGGAGCTATAACGGCATGTACAGAAGAGGGCGCAGAGGAGTGTGTTCTTTTACAAAGCTCGCCAGCAGCCATTCGTCTACACAAGATTAATGGGGCTGTAAAATTAGCCCTACAAAATATTACTTTGAAGGATTTAGCTGTATGAAAAAAGCTTCAAATACTCGCATTACTCAAGAAACAATAGATGCTGTTGATGGTCTTGATGGTTATAAAGCAGGTTTTGTTACGGATATTGAGAGTGAAAAGGCCCCTAAGGGCTTGAGTGAGGACACAGTACGTTTTATCTCTGCAAAGAAAAAAGAACCAGAGTGGCTACTAGAATCACGTCTAAAAGCATATCGTCATTGGCTCACAATGCCTGAACCTAAATGGGGGAAAGTAAAGTTCCCAGAGATTGATTACCAAGATTCTTATTACTATGCCGCGCCAAAATCGGCCGAGGATGGCCCAAAATCACTTGATGAGGTTGATCCAAAACTTATAGAAACATATGAAAAGCTCGGTATCCCACTTAGAGAACAGGAAATTCTCGCTGGTGTGAAAAACCCAGTAGCAGTTGATGTTGTGTTTGATTCTGTGTCTGTTGCCACAACATTCAAAGCAAAGCTAAAGGAAAAGGGCGTTATTTTTTGCTCTATATCAGAAGCCATTCAAGATTATCCAGATCTTATTAAAAAATACATGGGCTCAGTCGTGCCATATCATGATAATAAGCATGCCTGTTTGAACTCTGCCGTCTTTACGGATGGTTCGTTTGTCTACATTCCAGAAAATATACGTTGCCCGATGGAGCTTTCTACCTATTTTAGGATAAATGAGCTTAATACAGGGCAGTTCGAGCGTACATTGATCATTGCAGAGAAAGGATCGTATGTATCCTACCTAGAGGGCTGTACAGCGCCAATGCGAGATGAAAACCAACTGCATGCCGCCATTGTTGAACTTATTGTGCATGATGATGCAGAAATTAAGTATTCAACCGTCCAAAACTGGTATCCAGGGGATGAAAACGGCAAAGGTGGAATATACAATTTTGTAACAAAGCGTGCGCTCTGCGCGGGGAAGAATTCTAAGGTTTCATGGACACAGGTTGAAACAGGATCTGCAATAACATGGAAATACCCATCATGCATCTTAAAAGGTGATGGTTCTCAGGGCGAGTTTTACTCTGTTGCGATTACAAATAATTATCAGCAAGCAGATACCGGCACGAAAATGATCCATATCGGAAAAAACACAAGAAGCCGTATTATTTCCAAGGGTATCTCAGCTGGGCACAGTGATAGTACGTACCGTGGTTTGGTTAAAATCATGGCGGGCGCAGACGGCGCACGTAACTTTACACAGTGCGATAGCTTGCTCATTGGTGAGAATTGTGGTGCACATACCGTGCCCTACATAGAAGCAAAAAATCCCACAGCAATTTTGGAACACGAAGCCACAACAAGTAAAATTTCAGAAGATCAATTGTTCTATTGCAGACAGAGAGGCATAGATGAAGAGCAGGCACTGGCACTTATCGTAAACGGTTTTTGTCGTGAAGTGATGCAGAATTTACCAATGGAGTTTGCTGTTGAAGCACAAAAACTAATAGGGATTAGTTTAGAAGGAAGTGTGGGGTAAGGAAGATGAATTATTGGTGGATGCTAGCAATAATTTCTGGGGCAGGTTTGGCGACTAGAAACATAATATTTAAGACAGTAAACGATAAATTAGATGCTGCTTTTGCCGCATTAGTGCTCGCAATAGGCATGACAGTGGTTTCTGTAATATATTACACGGTACAACGCGTTTCTACACAAGAACCTCTTATTCCGGTATCGATTCCATTACAGCCAACTATGCTCTGCTTGGTAGCAGGAGCTGGTGTTGCATTTGCAAATATTTTTCTAGCATTAGCGTATAAACAAGGCGGTTATGCAAGTTTGGTCGCTATTCTACAAAATGGAATGGCAATAACAATTACGCTTGTGATTGGATACTTGCTGTTGTCAGAAGATATAAAACCTATGCAGGTTC
>JAESUK010000056.1 GCA_016763095.1 Alphaproteobacteria bacterium | reverse complement strand
TTCTTCTCCGAAACATGCATACACCAAAAAGTTATTGTCCGCGCAACCCTCTGGAGAAGCTGTGAAGGCGAACCCAAATGCGCCAACGCTTGTTGATGCAAAAAATTTAAAGGTTCATTTCCCGATTAAGAAGGGATTCTTTGGCAAAGCTACTGCATTTGTGAAAGCGGTTGATGATGTGTCCTTTTCTATTCCAAAAGGACAAACGCTTGGGATTGTGGGCGAGTCAGGGTCTGGAAAAAGCACGCTTGGTTTCGCGCTTCTTAAATCGGTAAAAAGCGGGGGCTCAATCACTTTTGATGGCACAGAAATTTCATCACTGAGTGCAAAACAATTCCGCCCAAGACGATCAGAAATGCAGATCGTATTTCAAGACCCATTTGGTTCACTGTCACCACGTATGAGCATTGGACAAATCGTTGGTGAAGGTCTTAGTATTCACAACAAAGGCCTTGCGAAAGACGAACAAGAATCGTTGATTATTGAGGCTTTGAGAGACGTACACCTCGATCCAGATACACGCCATCGTTACCCGCATGAATTTTCTGGTGGACAGCGTCAGCGTGTTTCTATTGCCCGAGCGCTTATATTGAAACCTCAATTTATTGTGATGGATGAACCGACATCCGCGCTTGATATGTCCGTACAAGCCGAAGTTGTTGATTTGCTCCGAGAGCTTCAAACAAAACACACCCTGACCTATATGTTTATCAGCCATGATTTACGTGTTGTGCGCGCCATGTCGCATAATATTTTGGTAATGAAACAAGGAAAAATTGTTGAAAGCGGTACGACAAAGCAAATCTTTGATGCACCAAAAGAGCAATATACCAAAGAGCTTATGCGTGCAGCGATTGAGTTGAAGACAGGTTAATTACAGAGGATGCTATTCAGCGACCTTCATTAGATCGCCTGACCACGCGATGAACTCGGGATTCAAAAGTGTTTTCAAATCCTTCTTATAGGTCATCGGTTTTTTGTCCATTGTTGTAATCATCCCACCTGCGGCGCGAAGAATAGCGTCAGCAGCGGCAATATCCCACTCACATGTTGGACCAAAACGTGGATACACATCGGCTTTTGCCGCGGCGATGGCGCAAATCTTTAGGGAGCTTCCCTTTTTGATGAGTTTTGCCACTTTAAAGTCTTGTAAAAATGCATCAAGCTGATCCTCAGATCCGTGTGATTTACTTGCCACAACCGTAATCCCAGAGCGTGGCATAGAGCGCGTACGCATATCTTTGTCTTTTCGGCTCTCATCATTCCAACGCACCGCATTTTTTTCAAAGCCCGCGTACATTTCCATGTGGAATGGGGCGTACACAACACCAAGAATAGGCTCGTCGCCTTTGATCAATGCAATATTAACCGTGTAGTCTCCACTCCCAGAGATAAACTCTTTCGTGCCATCAAGCGCATCAACAAGCCAGAAATATTCACTCTCTGATATATCAGGGGCTTCTCCTCTTGAAAAAAGCTCCTCCCCAATAATTGGTGTATTGGGCGTGATATCTTGAAGTTCTTTCACAATAAGAGCTTCTGCCTCTATATCTGCGACAGTAACAGGAGAACCGTCCGTCTTTTCTTGTGTGCCTTGAAAACCACTTTCATCAAAATGCTTGATGGTGATTTCTCCCGCCTCATACGCCACGCGGCGGATTTGATTACACAAAGCGGGAAGATGACTAAGAATACGATCAGTTGACAATTTTTTGTTCCTTTATAATGCGACGGCTGAAAGAGATGGTTTTGTCCCATCCACTTCTTTACGTCCAATTGACACATATTTAAATCCGCGGTCTTTCATTTCTTCGAGACTATAAATGTTTCGAAGGTCAACAATAACTGGTGTTTTCATGTTTTTTTCAACACGGTCTAGTTGCAAGGATCTGAACTCATTCCATTCTGTCATAATCACAAGACAATCAGCACCCTCGGTGACATCATACGGTTCATCTTTCCACTCAACATTTGAAAGTTTCTTTTCTGCTTCTTCCATCGCGGCTGGGTCAGTCGCAACAATTTGTGCTCCCGCTTCTTGCAACATTGGGATAACAACAAGACTTGGTGCGTCTCTGACATCATCTGTATTTGGCTTAAAGGAGACGCCCAAAATACCAATTTTTTTGCCTTTAACATCTCCGCCACAGGCATCAATAATACGTTGTGCCATTGATTTCTGACGGGCGGCGTTTACAGCAACAACTTGCTCTACCAAAGTCTGTCGTGCCCCTAGTTTTTGTCCCGTTTGGGCTAGCGCCAAAGTATCTTTCGGGAAACATGATCCGCCATAGCCAGGTCCTGCATGTAAAAATTTACCGCCAATACGTCCATCCATTCCCATTGCGCGGGCAACATCTTGAACATTTGCACCTGATTTTTCACACAAATCAGCAATTTCATTGATAAATGTGATCTTGGTTGCAAGGAAGGCATTACTTGCATATTTGATCAGCTCAGATGTTTCTGGGGCAACAAACACAATTGGTGTTTGGTTTAAGTAAAGCGGGCGATATAATTCTCTCATCACGTCTTCTGCGCGTTTACTTTCTGTTCCAACAACTACACGATCAGGATGCATAAAGTCAGTGATTGCCGCACCTTCACGCAAAAATTCTGGGTTTGAACACACATCAAATTCAGCATTTGGATTGGCTTCCTTCATGATCCGCTCAACTTCGCGGGCGGTTCCAACAGGAACCGTTGATTTTGTTACTACGACTGTATAGCCCTCGATATTTTTAGCAACATCGCGGGCGGCTTGATAAACATATGTAAGGTCTGCGTGCCCATCTTCTTTACGTGGAGGTGTTCCCACTGCAATAAATACTGCATCAACGTCTCTGACAGCTTCTTTAATATCTGTCGTAAAGGAAAGACGGCCTGCTTTGACTTGTTTTTCAACAAGGTCATCAAGACCAGGCTCATAGATTGGAATTATTCCGTTTCTAAGACCTTCTATTTTGGTTACATCTGTATCCAAACAAACAACTTCAACACCAAACTCAGCAAAACATGTCCCAGAAACAAGTCCTACATATCCTGTACCAACAACTCCAATACGCATTATTTTTTCCTATATCCTTTGATTTAACACCGTTCTTATGTAAGCCAAAACCACACAATAATAAAGCTTAAAACGGAATTATCTATGCATGAATACTTCTCCATACATATGCACCCGTATAATTATTCGTTTTTGCGATATTGTATATACGTGCCATTGGCTATATGATCCCTCTAGGATTACTTTGAAGATTACTTTAGAGATCAAATTAACTGACCCAGATATGGATTGAAACATGACCGATAAAAAAACAAATGGTGCCAAAGATGCAAATCCTGCATTGCCCCTCTTTTATAAACAACCTGCTCCTTTGGATGCAAAGAGACATGCCAAGCTAGCATTGAAAGAAAACTTTGGCCTTGGCTTTACAGAGGGTGTAAACGCTGTTCCTGTGAATCTTATTGAGTTCCCACAAATCTGTCATTTCTATCCAATCGCATTTAGCCCAGACAATAACGCAACACCCGTTGCGATTCTTGGGTTGCGCGACAATGAAAACCTATTCCTAACGAAGAAAGAAAAATGGTTAGATGAAACATATATCCCTGCGTATATTCGTCGTTATCCATTTATTTTCTCTGAAATCCCAGAAAGCGATCAACTTACTTTGTGCGTTGATACAGATGACTCTGTGGTTGAGGAAAAAGGAAAACAAAAATTCTTTGAAGACGATGGTAAGCCAACAACGCTGGCACAGAACGCTTTGGAGTTTTGTAAGTCATATCACGCAGCGGCGCAACAAACCGTTGAGTTTAGTCAAACACTCGCAGCAAGCGGCATTCTTGTTGACCGTTCTGCAGAAATTACAGTGGCAGGAGATAAGAAGATTAACTTCTCTGGCTTTAAGATCATTGATGAGAAAAAGTTTGCTGAGCTTGATGAAAAGACATTCCTTGAGTGGAGAAAGAAAGGCTGGCTTCCATTTATCTATGCTCACCTTTTCAGTGGATCACAGTGGCAACGTTTGACACATCTTTTGAATAAAAGCATGGCGAACTAGTCAATATCTTAAGATAAAGACCTGATATACACCTGATACATAAAAGGGGCGCAGATTTGGATCACCTGATCCGTTGCGCCCTTTTTCTGTTGCACACATTTTTATTCAATAATGCATCACGAAAAACTTGATTTTTAATCCCCACACTGCTATTTAACTGTCATTCACACATTAAACAGAGAACCATTCAGGGGGTCACCATGGCTAAAGTTGGCGTGCAAAGAGCAACCGAGCTCACAGGCAAATCAAAATCAACAATTCAACGTGCAATGAAAAATG
>JAESUK010000055.1 GCA_016763095.1 Alphaproteobacteria bacterium | reverse complement strand
TTTTTATCGCGTGAATTCTCAATTTCTTCTCCGAGAGGATGCCATTTTTTGGATTTATCAAGGCGGCTATCTTTATACCCGTCCTTTTGTCCGCCCTGAATCGTGTGAAAATTCTTTACTGATTTTCCTATTTTGCGTGCTTTTTTAGACATGGTGTAGTCCTTTCAGTCGGGGTTATATGGAAGATGTTTTCCAAAAAAAACGCAGCCTGTTTAGGGGCTGCGTCAAGAGAGAGGGGAGAGTAAACTCGTGATTATCACATTCAATTGGCTCAGGTCTGTATGAGCCTATAAATGCAATCTGGGGATCTAAAATATTCCGATAATTTTTGTATCTATGAAAATTCAAGGAGAGTCCTTGTCGTTTGAATAACTATGTATACTCTACCATAATTTTAGATTCGCTCCAAAAAGTATTTTGTGCGGTCTTCTTATGTCTTTGATAAATAGTGAAATATAAGGTGTTATTACCCGTAATCTCTGAGTCTACGTTTTTTAAACGTCATCAAAGCTGGGCGGTCATGACCACTGAAGAATAGTCGTAAACGGCGGAGTGCGGAGCTAAATGTCAGGCCATTTTTTTCTAGAATCCAGAATATGAATGTTGAGAACATTACAATAAATAATGTGCCCCACCGTGCGTGAAGTAATAAGAGGAAGAAGGGGAGCGCGGCACGTGCATCAAAATTAAAGAATCGAACAGGGCGCATGGAGTTTCTCCAGTGCCAGTTCATCTTGTCTATTTGTTCTTGTGCTTCGTTATGTGCCATCGTTCTTTAGTTATACCTTATAAACATTACCAAATCTCTAATGACCTCCGCCACCTGTCATAAGAAGGTAATGGCGTTTATCGATTGTGCCATTTTTAAATTCGATTGTTGCGGATTCTGTCATGGTACGCCCGTAAGAGGGGATAAGACGTTCAATTTCGTTCGTCCAGTCATCGATTCCCATGTCGAGAAGTTTTTCACGGATGTCGGCGGGGAATACCATCCACTCTCTCATCCCGACACGGCCACCACCAATACGTGGAGCGAGGGCCTGCGTTACAATGAGGCGTAATGTCTCCATGAGTGCGTAAGCACGGTCGTCACGCTCTTCCTTATCAAAAGAAGAGATCATACGTTTCACGGTAGAGGCAACACCTGTTGTATGGGTTGTTGTATACACGGCGTGACCTGTTTGGGCGGCTTCGATTGCAGCGTTAATGGTTTCCTTATCACGGGCTTCCCCGATGAGGATAATATTTGGTTTACGACGTAGCGCATTTCTTACTCCAGCTCCAAAATCAGAAAGATGGCGTGGAATTTCTGTTTGAGCTACGAGAGAGCGTGGGCTTTTAATTGTATCGTAGGTAAATTCGATCGGTGATTCGTATGTCAGCATCTTTCCGCATCCATGTGGACGCTCAAGGAGCATTCTATTTCCCGCAGCTAGAAGCGTTGACTTACCAGATCCTGTTGGCCCAGTGACGATCACCATGCCTTGGCGCGGTGCCCAATTGTCTATGATTTCTTGCTCAACCCCTAAGTCAGACATATGAGGCGGTTCACTTGGAAGAGAACGCATCGTAATCTGTGCGCCGTCCCGTCCTTGTGATTGAATGGCTGTAATGTTCACACGAAAGCGAACACGGCTATAGCGGTCAGGACGAATTTCGTATGATACGTCCAAATCTTTTCCAGATGCCAAACGGGCAAGGGCATCGGGTCCGTAAATACGGACTAGAAATGCTGCCATGTCAGACGCATCTAAGGTTCTGTATGTCGCAGGATAAAGTATTCCAGAGATATCATTATAGGCAGGACGATCACTTTGAATTGATATATCTGATGAGCCTTGCTTTACGCACCACTCTAGAAAAGGATCAACATGTTCGTCTCTAAATCTATCTGGCTCATCCGGGTATATATTCCCTGCGGCGTCGCCTTTGATTAGGCTTATCGGCTTACGGGATACCATTGTTTTGCTCCAGGGATAAAGACAGGTTTTCCTGTGATTTCAACGGCACGATCGCCGATACGCATTTCTTCTCCGCCACCCGTAATTCCACGGTCGGTCTGTAGGGCGTAAGGAGGAGATACCATATTTTGTGCAAGTAGTTTCTTGTATCTGACCATGCCTTCAAAATCTGCGGTTAAGGCGTGGAGGTCTGATTCAAAAATTTCATCTGCTTGTGAGTATCCTTCTTTCCAACCACGCTTTGTGTGCTTTTCCCAAATTATGACTTCTTCTTCGTTTTGAGGAAGAAGCAAATTAGGCGGATCAGAAACTTTACCCCAATCTCTTTCAAGATACTGTCTCCAGTTACGGGCAGTTGAAACGAATTTCGCATTTTTATTAATGTTATAGATACGATCTGAAACAGCGGCGCGTTGTCCATCGCCTTCAATAATCATGGCATCTAAAGATTCAGAAATAATTGGAGGCTCAATATTAAAACCAGATGAAGCTGGGATTAATAGCTCTCTAAAATTGAATACTTTATCCATGTAGGCTGCTTTGCCTTTTAAATCTGCACGGATTTGGAAGGTACGGAAGGAAAGACCAGCGCGCGCGCCATATGATGTCGCGGCTTCTTTGATTGCATCTATTCTGATGTCCAGAGGCAATGCTTTTGCGGCATCCTCTAATGGACCTTCGTAACGCTTTGATGCGATCTCGTGTAATGTTGGTGGCTTTGGTGAGGTTGCCATAGATGATGTAGATGTTGCGAGCAATGCTATAGCAACAATACTTAATGTAGTGGCAAACCTATATTTGTTTTTTGGAGTATCGATTTTTTTAATCATAAGCTCGATTTCTGTTCGACTTTATAGAGGGTCAAGTTGTGACAAAAGTGATCTGTATTTCAATTCTACAGTTTGTGCTTTTGAATCAACTTGGACGTCTGCACGTGTTCCAAGTTGTAAGCCGATGCTTCTGAGAACATCAAAAATAGGCTTGTTTTCTATATCAAGGGAAATCACAACATCGTTTGCTGGAGCTTCTCCAATAACAGAAAATTTATAACTTGCTCTGTTACTAACGGTTTTAAGAATGTTTTCTACAGGACCAATCCAGTTTACCGTTATTCCTCTTTTAAGTTCAGGTGGAAGGCTCGTTACAGGATGTTCAATTGCAGCAGGTGTGCGTGTTTGCTCAATAGAAGCAAGTGTTTCCAGTGCGACTGATGCACGGTCTGCTGCTTGGGCAAGCATAACCGAAACTTTATCAGGGTCTGCGACAACTTGAGGGTTATTGTAAAAA
>JAESUK010000054.1 GCA_016763095.1 Alphaproteobacteria bacterium | reverse complement strand
CGCCTCACAGGGTACTCCAAAACAGATGCCGAAAAAGTCTGCACATACTTCCAACAATGCATGCTCATATCTCCTTCCGCACAATCTGTGCGATAAAGGTTAAAAGGGACAGCATTGAAAATGGCAAAAACATCCCATCCCAATACTCAATCAGGAAATATAATCTTCTTCGTATTGCTCGCAGTGGTACTTATGGCAGCGCTCTCCTTCACCATCATGCGTGGAGACGGCGGAAGCCACAGCATTGATCGCGAGAAACTAATCATCTATTCCACAGAGGTTGAACAATATGGCGCAGAGCTTTCCCAAGCCATACAAATCATCTTAGAATCTGGCAAGAGCGAATCTGAAGTTACCTTTGCTCACGCCGATGCCCCTGCAGAATATGGAGATGCGGGGGCGCTTCCCACTGATACCCAAATTTTCTCAATTTCGGGTGGACAAGCAGAATATCGGCTCCCAAAATCCGATATTTCAACAGCTTCAAACTGGGAGTTCTACAGTCAATCAAACATGCCTCAAGTTGGCTCTGAAAATGCAGATCTCATTGCTGTTCTTCCTAATGTGACCAAAGATTTTTGTGACGTGTTCAATCGCCGTATCGGTTTGGATATCACAACGACATATCCAGATGATCCGGCAACATGCTTTAAAGGCTTTGCCGCCGATAGGTATAATGGCACATATAACGCTACACCAAATACTTTAGACACAAGTACATTCAGCCTCATGCCCACATTACGAGCCTGCGTAATATGTACAGACAGTGGCATGCCTCAGAACCATGTCTACATAGTTCTCTACGAACGCTAATAAACACCTCTCATTAAAAAGTGAATACGACCAAGCTAGAGTGCAAATTAAATGTTGCGTAAAAGCCCCGCTTTTCCTATATAAGAGGCATGAGAAAAAAAATAGCGATTGCGAGTGATCACGGTGGCGTTGATCTAAAAGATTTTCTAAAGAATGAAACATTCAGTATTGATATTGAATGGATTGATTTAGGAACGAACTCTAGCGAGTCTGTCGACTACCCAGACTTCGGCTATAAACTCGCGGATTTTGTAGCAACAGACCAAGCAGAATATGGAATTGCAATTTGTGGAAGTGGCATAGGCATAAGCATTGCCTGCAACCGAAATGAAGATATTCGCGCAGCAGTATGCACAGACTCAACAATGGCGCGCTTAACACGCATCGACAACGATGCAAACGTCTTATGTCTTGGCGCACGCATCATCGGTGAGGTGATTGCAAAAGACATCGTTGAAACATTTATTACAACTGAATTTGAAACTGGCGGGCGCCACGAACGACGCATGAAAAAACTGAAACAATCACATTAACAACGGACACGACAAACCAAACGAGGAACATGAACCATGGGTGAAGCAATGACACAAGACACATCAAATGAATTTTTCGAAGCAGACTTGGCACAAATCGATCCAGAAATTTATCAAGCGATCCAAAAAGAACATAAGCGTCAGCAAGATCAAATCGAGTTGATCGCTTCTGAAAACATTACATCACGCGCAGTGCTTCAAGCACAAGGGTCAATCATGACTAACAAATACGCGGAAGGATATCCTGGAAAAAGATACTACCAAGGATGTGAACATGTTGATGTTTCTGAAAGTCTCGCTATCGAGCGCGCAAAACAACTCTTCGGGTGTGAATTTGCCAATGTACAACCAAACTCTGGTTCACAAGCCAACCAAGGTGTTTACACAGCCCTTCTTAAGCCAAACGACACAATCTTGGGAATGTCTTTGGCCGCGGGTGGTCACTTAACACATGGCGCAGCCCCAAACCAATCTGGTAAATGGTTTAACGCTATTCAATACGGCGTAAAAGAAAGTGATGGTCTCATCGACTATGATGAAGTAGAAACCCTAGCCGTTGAACACAAACCAAAAATGATCATCGCAGGTGCATCTGCGTACCCACGCGTTATTGACTGGGCACGCTTCCGCGAAATAGCAGACAAAGTTGGTGCAATCCTTTTTGTCGATATGGCGCATTACGCAGGTCTTATCGCGGGTGGCTCATACCCTTCACCGTTCCCATATGCCGATGTTGCAACAACAACAACGCATAAAACACTCCGTGGACCACGTGGCGGAATGATTTTGACCAACGATGCTGCGATTGCAAAGAAAGTTAACTCAGCCATTTTCCCTGGAATCCAAGGCGGACCTCTTGAACATGTCATTGCAGGTAAAGCCGTTGCGTTCAAAGAAGCATTGAAACCTGAATTTAAATCATACGCACAAGATATCGTGACAAACGCACGCATCATGGCGGACAAATTGATAGAAGGAGGACTAGACATCGTGTCTGGTGGAACAGATTCTCATATCGTTCTCGTTGATCTTCGTCCAAAGGGTCTTACAGGTAAAGTTGTTGACTTAGCACTAGAGAATGCAGGCATTACATGTAACAAAAATGCAGTACCCTTTGATCCAGAAAGTCCTTTTGTAACATCAGGTATCCGTTTGGGAACACCTGCTGGAACAACACGTGGCTTTGGACCTGCAGAGTGGCGCGAAATTTCAGACCTTATTCTTGAAGTCGTAGACGGCGTAAAAGAAAATGGTGCGGAAGGAAATGCACAAGTAGAAGCAAGTGTAAAAGCCAAAACAAAGGCTCTATGTGCACGCTTCCCAATCTATTCTCAAGCAATAGCATAAACGAATAGGATAAATACTTATGAAGTGCCCTTTTTGCGGAAATGAAGAAAGTCAGGTTAAGGACTCTCGCCCAACAGAAGATAATTCTTCTATAAGACGTCGTCGTGCGTGCCCATCTTGTGGCGCGCGCTTCACGACATTTGAGCGTGTCCAACTGCGTGACTTAATCGTGATAAAAGCAGAAAACAAAAAAGAAGTTTTCAACCGTGATAAAGTACTCAAATCCATGAATATAGCGCTACAAAAACGTCCTGTTGAGACGGAGAGAATTGAGCGTGCCACAAATAGTATAGTACGACAGCTCGAATCTCTCGGTGACGCTGAAATTCCATCACGTACAATCGGTGACTATGTCATGAAGGCACTCGCCAACTTGGATACTGTGGCGTATATTCGATATGCATCTGTTTATAAAGATTTCAGAAATCCTGATGATTTCAACGAATTTTTGGAAGATGTTAAGTCCATACAAAACCTATCACATGAGGCGGCTGAATAAATGTTTTCGGGAATTATTACAGATATAGGAACGATTCAATCCTACGAGAAAAAGGGCAACGAGGTAACGCTTGTCATTGAGACAAACCTGCCCTTAGAAACATATAACAAGGGCGCTTCCATTGCATGCTCTGGTGTTTGTCTAACAGTAAACCGCTCAGATATAGGTCACTTCCGTGTTGATATCTCCGCAGAAACATTCAAACTGACCAACGCACCTGAATGGAAAGAAGGTTATCAATTAAACCTTGAATCTTCTCTTCGTATGGGTGATGAGATTTCAGGACACATGGTGTTTGGTCATGTAGATACTCAAGCAGAAATCATTTCAATCAAGGATGATGGATCTTCAAAACGCCTCGTCTTACGAGCACCTGACAAATACAAAAAATTCTTTGCAATAAAAGGCTCTATTACATTAAACGGCATATCCCTAACTGTGAATGAAGTGAACGGAAACACTTTTGGCGTAAATATCATTCCACATACATGGAAACACACAACACTATCTAACCGTAAGGTCGGCGATACGCTTAACCTAGAGGTTGATATGCTGGCCCGTTATGTGGATCGTATGATCAATGCCAATACAGAAGAAAACACAGAAAAAGGGAACAACGCGTGATCTCTTCTGTGTCCCCAACCACAAAATCACAAGACCATGAAATTGCTTCCGTCGAAGCAATCATTGAAGATATAAAAATGGGGCAACCTGTTATTATCATTGATGATGAAAACCGTGAAAACGAAGGGGATATTATTGTTGCCGCTGAACACGCAACCCCAGAAAACATCAATTTCATGGCACGTTTTGCACGTGGCTTAATTTGTTTAGCAATGGCACCTGACCTCGTTGACAGGCTCAGCCTTTCTCTAATGGGCACCCCAGAAGACCTCTATAAAACAGCTTTCACGATGTCAATTGATGCCCGTGAAAATGTAACAACAGGCATTTCTGCCTTTGATAGATCCCATACAATTCAACTTTCGATCAAAGAAGGAGCCACTGCCAAAGATTTTGTCACACCAGGGCATATCTTTCCCCTCCGTGCGAAAGAAAAAGGTGTTCTCGACAGGAACGGTCACACAGAAGCAGGTGTAGATTTTGCCCGCCTTGCTGGCTTAACCCCCGCTGCCGCAATTTGTGAAGTCATGAATGATGATGGACATATGGCACGCCTTCCAGATTTACAAAAATTTGCGTCCACACATAATCTAAAAATCGGGACTATCGCTGATCTTGTCAGATATAGGAGAGAGCACCATGTCTAAAACACCACACATACTCATTGTAGAATCTCGCTTTTACAATGAAATTGCAGATCCTCTTCTTGAGGGCGCAATAGAAACACTAAAAGCAAATGGTGTGACATACGAAGTCATCACCATTCCAGGTGCAATGGAAACGCCTGCGGCAATTCAATTTGCAGCAACAAACAAGGCAGAGAAAAAATATGATGGATATATCGCATTGGGGTGCGTCATCCGCGGGGAAACTTCTCACTATGAAACAGTATGCAACGAAGCATGCCGTGGCTTAACGGATGTAGCACTCAAACATAACCTTGCCATAGGAAATGGAATTCTAACCGTTGAAAACCGTGAACAGGCAATAGCACGTGCCGATATAAAAAGAAAAAACAAAGGTGGAGGAGCCGCTCACGCAGCCCTTGCCATGCTCAAATTAAAAGAAACTTACAAACTGGCTTAATGAAAATGACACAGACAAAAGAAAAAACTGCGACCAAAAAAAATATCGCGAAGAATACATCGGCACGACTCCATGCTGTACAAGCCATCTATCAAATTCAATCAACGGGTCACAAGGCCAAAGACGTAATTCCTGAATACAGAGAACATCGTTTTGGTATGGAAATAGACGGTGAAAAATATATTTATCCTGACGATGCTTTGTTCACCAAGATTGTATCTGGTGTAGAATCACGTAAAAGCGATCTTCTCTCAATTTTAGAAGAAAATTTGAAAAAAGACGACAAATCACGCAATGTTGAAGATCTTTTAAAATGTATTCTTCTATGCGGAACACTCGAAATTTTAGATCACAATGACATCGATGCACCAATCATCATCAATGATTATATAGAAGTTACAAAAGCTTACTATGGTGACGCAGAAAGTGCTCTCGTCAACGCTACCCTCGACGGATTTCGAAAAGTCGTCCGCATCTAATTTACCTCCCAAAATAGATATTCTCATTTTTACATTTTCTTAACTTTAGAACTTTATAATAAAAGCATAAGGGTTCAATTACATTAAAGAAAATCAGGGTAGGACTAAGTTAAAATGAAAAAATTAGGGTTATGGGTCTTCGTTATGGGGCTGACACTAGGTGTCGGTTTAGGGACTTATTTTTATTTCGGTAGCTCACAAGCTGTAGCATCTCTCGATGCGCACGCAAAAATTGAGCATTCAAAAAAAGTTGATAGAGCAAAATCTAAAGATGCCGACTTCGTCGAGCTTCAACCACTCATCCTTCCAATTATCGATAAGTACGGCGTCTCACAGGTTATTAGTATCGTTGTCGCCCTAGAAATCGAAAACAAAGAATATACAGAAACCATCATAAAATTAGGACCTAAGCTAAAAGATGCTTACATCCAAGACATGTATGGTGCACTCAATAACAAAGCCGCAATGAATGGTGGCGTTGTCCAAGTGGGGATGATTAAGCGCAGATTGAAAAAAGTTACAGATGAAGTTTTAGGAAAAAATGTTGTCACAGATGTCCTGCTACAGGTAGTGCAACAACGTCCGATATAACAACCAGTTTACTTAGTACGGCGGATTGAACCCTGTCAGAACAACCTTAGAGACCTCGGTAAAATGGGGTCTTTTTTTTGCCTAAATTAAAAATTATGTTGCATCCCTCCCCCATTTTATGTTTTCCTGTATAGGTTAAGTCTTTAATTTTTAGAAAACTGGATGATAAGTTTAAATGACAAATAAAAATACGACATGGAAAAACTCTCAGAATGTTGTGCGCAATTATCGTACAGCAACATCTGTGATTCCTTGCGGTATGTCATTTGATATTAAACATGTCCTCCATACCTCTGGCAAAACTTAAAGACTGACGAATATATTAACTGTCGGTCAAATCTCAAGAGCCGATAGTTACCAAAAGACCCTCAAAATCTTTCACCAACTATTTTCTTTCTGAAGTTTGATCGTCATCAACAAAAGAAAGAACTCGCTATGCGTGACGCTATAGAAATAGAACCAAATACTGGCTTTATCCTAAAAACCAGTCGTCTAAATATTGTTCTCTCTACCCTACAAGTTGAAGATCAGGGTGAAGATCGGAACGAAATCATGAAATTTGAAGCACGAACAAATGATATGGGCGAATATGTTGGTCACGCAATGCTAGAAATTTCTAAAGAGTGTTTTGGAAAAGTAGGGGAACTCACTTATGAGCTAGAGCCTAACTTTCGCGGACAATGCTTCGCCACTGAAATGCTCAGAAGTGTCATTGCCTACACTTACGCCGAGCGTGAATTGGTAAGCCTCTACGGGCTAGCCCCTAATAAAAATCTAGCGGCACAATATGTCTTACAACGTATTGGCTTCGCCCTAAACGAAGAGTTAGATGGCTTCATACGCTACGTTGCATGGAATCCAATTTTTCAAACAACACAAGAAGCATAGAGGTTAAAATGACACAGAAAAAAGAAGACGCGGATATTGCTCCAATATTAATTGATATACCGCTACCAATCATCACACCGCGCCTTCTCCTTCGCCCTCCACAACAGGGCGATGGAAAGGCGTTGTTTGAGGCAAAAAAGGACAGCGCAACAGAGCTAAAAAATTGGATGCTTTGGGCAAAGAATGACTCAAGCGAGCAAGATGAGGAAGTTCTCGTACGAAATAAGTATATAGATTTTTTGAGGCGCGAAGACCTCATGCTCTTTGCCTTCGATCGCGCACGCCCCGACTATTTGATCGCAGGGACAGGACTCCATCGTTTTGATTGGAAAACCCGTGTGTTTGAAATCGGCTATTGGGTGCGCACACCGGACACAGGAAAAGGATATGCCACAGAGCTCACAAATGCGCTCACCCGCTATGCCTTTGAAGCCCTCGGCGCAACCAAAGTTACAATCGGTCATGCGGACAGAAATGATAAAAGTCGCAATGTGATTCAAAAGCTTGGGTTTAAGCAAGAAGGAATACGGGAAAAAGAACACCTCCTTCCCACTGATGACCTCGTGGATGAATACATCTACAACCGTTTTGATACAAAGGGATTACCTGATTTGAATGTAAGTTGGGGAACGGAATAAACAACTGAAATCACAAATAATATATTTGTGCATTTTTCCTCTTGTATTTCTCATGGAATACGCTAAAAAAGGGGTCTCTTGAATAAGGAGCGCGGGTGTAGCTCAGGGGTAGAGCGCAACCTTGCCAAGGTTGAGGTCGAGGGTTCGAAACCCTTCACCCGCTCCATTTTCAAGAATTTTCCTTCCAAAAATCATCGTGAAATGAATAAGAGCAATCTTTTGCTCTACTTTCTTATATCTAATTCCCATAATCATTGACAATATACATATAATTATGTCAGATATAATGAATAATAATAAAAAAAAATAGAAGGTGTACGAAATATTATGTCTCAATCTGCGTATAGTGAAGAAACTAAAAATATAGTTGAAATAGAAAAGCCAATTGCGATCATCATTGCAAAGCTACCAGAATACAGCCAAGTAGTTGAAGAAAACACATGTGTTCCATCTCTGAAATACCATAAACAGAGCCAAAAATGGGAAATCGGATACGATGTACAAGGAAACCAAGATCCAATCATTGGGTTTCTAGATCGTATGAATAATTTAAACATTAGTGGTATTGCAATTGATACCAGTACAAAGAAAATCCTCGCAGACAACATATCAGATGTTCAAAAACTAATAGAAGCTTATATTCAGACCAACCCAGATCACATTCCCACAGAAGAGGTTGATGCACTTAATGGCGTTTATAAAGATGCCCTCTCTGGAGTAGATGAAGGGAAAAAGACGCGCTCTGAAAATGATATATCCCTCATTCACATGGTTGCACAACTTCCTCTTCATCAAATAGTAGCGGGGCGTTTCTCTGTAGGTTTTAGAGAAACCAGCGACGGCATTCACCAAATTATATACACACCTGAATCTGGCGAAGCAAAAGATG